>CAZJPT010000139.1:0-5169 GCA_964547835.1 uncultured Desulfovibrio sp. | reverse complement strand
TTAACACGCATAGGTGTATCCTCCTTCGAACCTGAGCAAGGCGCAGGTCAAAAGCACGTCAGGCCGGAAAACTGGAAATCGCCAAAGCGATCCCGAAAAAAAAGGACGCTGGTTCTGACTAGCCGTTGGGCAGCATGCGGCGGACAGCCTTGATGTTGGCGGAATCCACAACAGTAGGCTGTCCCAGACGCATTTTGCGGGCCGGGGACTTTTTGGTCAGAATGTGACGCAGATTCTGACGACGACGGCGGTACTTGCCGCTGACAGTCAGCTCGAAGCGCTTGGCGGCTGAACGCCGCGTTTTGATCTTCGGCATGGTTGAGACCTCTTCTTGAAAGGAATATCCCCCATCGCTGGGAATTTTTTAGTATGCCTGATAATCATTTATCTGACAAGTACTATTTTTTGGGGACCAGCAACATCTGCAGGGTGCGCCCTTCGGCACGGGGCTCCTGCTCCACCTTAGCGATTTCCTCGAGATCCTTCACGAAACGCTCGAGGATATCCATGCCGCGGTCCTTGTGAACGATTTCGCGACCGCGGAAGAACACGGTCACCTTGCAGCGGTCGCCGTCCTCAATGAAACGGCGCACGTGACGCAGCTTGGTCTCGTAATCGTGGTCATCTGTCTTGGGACGAACCTTGATTTCCTTGACCTGTACGACGGTCTGTCTCTTTTTTGCGTCCTGCCGTTTCTTCTGCTGCTCATACTTGAACTTGCCGTAGTCCATGATGCGGCATACAGGCGGCTCGGAATTGGACGATACCTCGACAAGATCACACCCCACATCACGGGCCGCGGCAATGGCCTCGTTGCGGGGCATGATTCCCAGTTGCTCTCCCTCGATGCCGATAACGCGCACCTCCCGTGCGTGGATCAGCTCATTTCGACGCACGCCGTCGTCCGGCACGCGTCTGCGGGGTTTCATATTAGGCGAAGCTATAGCTCATTCCTCCTTGCGTGAACGGTTTGGCCGCCTCGGATTTAATCATTTCGATCGTCTCCTCCACGGTTTTCATGCCCAGATTTTCCCCAGAACGCAGACGGATGCTGACCATGCCGCTCTGCGCCTCCTTCTCGCCGACAACGAGCATATAGGGAATTTTTGCCATCTGCGCCTCGCGCACCTTGAAGCCAAGCTTCTCGTTGCGCTGATCAGTCGTCACTCTGACTCCGGCAGCCGTGAAACGCGCCTCCATGGCTTTTGCTGCGTCAAGGGCCGCGTCAGTCACTGTCAGCAGGCGCGCCTGCTCAGGGGCCAGCCATACAGGCATGGCACCAGCATACTGTTCAATAAGCACTCCAATGAAACGCTCGACAGAGCCCATGATGGCGCGGTGCACCATGACCGGACGATGTCGTTCGCCATCCTGCCCCACATAGGTCAGGTCAAAGCGCTCAGGCAGCGTGAAGTCCACCTGAATGGTGGAGCACTGCCACTCGCGGCCAATGCAGTCAAGCAGCTTCACGTCTATCTTGGGACCGTAAAAAGCGCCGTCGCCCTCATTGATGGTGTAGGGCAGCCCCTCCCTGCGAACAGCCTGCAACAGGGCATTGGTTGCCATTTCCCAGGCCTCGTCCGTGCCGATACTGTCCTCGGGGCGTGTGGAAATCTCAATTTTGTACTTGAAGTCAAACAGGCGCATCAGGTCCTGGATCAGCCTGATGACATTGATGATCTCGCCCTCAAGCTGTTCAGGCGTGCAGAGAATGTGGGCATCATCCTGTGTGAACTGACGCACACGCAGCAGACCGTGCAGCACACCGCTCTTTTCATGCCTGTGGACGAGCCCGAGCTCAAACATGCGCACCGGCATGTCGCGATAGGAATGCACGGAGTTGCCGTAGATCAGCATGTGCCCGATACAGTTCATGGGCTTGATGCCGTACTTTTCCTCGTCAATCTCGGAAAAGTACATGTTCTGCCGATAGTGATCATAATGACCGGACTGCTTCCAGGTCTCCTGGCGCAGCAACTGCGGTCCCTGCACGATCTGATAGCCGCGCTTCAAGTGCTCGCGCTTCCAGAAGTCCTCGAGGATAGTGCGCAGCAGCATGCCCCTGGGCAGCCAGAACACCATGCCCGGGGCTACGTGTTCGAAAAAGGTGAACAGCGACAGTTCGCGACCGAGCTTGCGGTGATCACGGCGTTTGGCTTCCTCGAGCTGATGCAGGTAATTTTTGAGCGACTTTTCATCGGCAAAGGCCGTACCGTAGATGCGGGACAGCATGCGGTTTTTCTCATTGCCGCGCCAGTAGGCACCGGCTACGCTGAGCAGTCGGAAATGCTGACAAAAGCCAGTGTGGGGCACGTGGGGACCGCGGCACAGGTCGACGAAACCGCCTTCCCTGTACAGGGAAACTGTTTCCTCACCGAGGTCGCGAATGATTTCTACCTTGTACGTTTCGCCCATGCTCTCGAACAGCGCGCTGGCCTCTGAGGAAGCCATGACCGAACGCTCAAAGGGCAGGCGCTCGTCGCAGATGCGCCGCATCTCAGCCTCGATTCTCTCGAGGTCTCCCTGGGTAAAGGGCGTTGGCACGTCGAAGTCATAGTAGAAGCCGTTGTCAATGGCCGGACCGATGGTCACCAGCGCGTCAGGGAAAAGGCGCTTGACGGCCAGGGCCATGACATGGGCGGCAGAGTGGCGGATGATTCTGGCTCCCTCAGGACTGTCTGCAAAAATGGGAGTTATTTCATCTGTATCCGCTGGGATACAGGCAGTCATGTCGTATTCCCTGCCAGCAGCGGCAGCGGCTACTACAGACTTGAACTTTTTGCCGCTGAGTGCTTCGCGCAGCACTGCGGCCATGTCCGAGCCCTCGGGCACGGAAACAACGTTACCATCAACACGGACGTCCATATGGAAGAATTCTCCTGACAATAAAAAAGACGGAGAGGCGATTGACCTCCCCATCTTTCCTGATATTTTCGAAGGGCGGTTGGCGTCACCGCCTTTCGCCACCGGGAATGAACCCGTTTTACAGCAATTTGGTAGGAACGAGCAGACTTGAACTGCTGACCTCTTCCGTGTCAAGGAAGCGCTCTAGCCACCTGAGCTACGCTCCTGTAAATGCGCCAAGGCGAAAACTCGTATAGACTGTATGCTGGAAAGCGTCAAGCATTTTTTTCCAGTCGCATGGATTTTGCCAGGCCTGTTTTGCTTCAGTCTTGCAGATGAGCTGCCCACACAGCAAAATCGCGCCGGCCGCGTGCTGCGTACCAGGTCTTGCGCTCCTTTCTGGGCACGCGTGTTTCAGGCTCGGGCATAAGGCCGAAGTGGCAATTGCTTGGCTGGAATTTTCTGGCAGGTGTGGACAAATGGCCCAGCAGGGCACCCAGGGCCGTAGTGACCGGCGGCTTGGGGAGAGACACCCCGCGCAGGCGGCTTGCCAGGCTGAGTGCCACCCAGTGTCCATGCGCCGCTGACTCGACGTAGCCCTCCACGCCGGAAATCTGTCCGCATGGGAAAACGGAAGGTCTGGCCAGCAGAGAACCGTCCGGCGCCATGACACAGGGGGTGTTGATATAGGTGTTGCGGTGCATGCTGCCGTAGCGGACGAACTCGGCCCGTTCAAGACCTGGCACCAGTTTGAAGACGCGTGCCTGCTCGGGATAGGTCAGCCTGGTCTGGCAGCCTACCAGGTTGAAGGCGTCGGCTGCCAATGTTTCAGCACGCAGCTGCAGCACAGCCCAGGGGCGCCGTCCTGTACGCGGGTCAATGAAACCTACGGGCTTGAGGGGACCGAAGGTCAGCGTCTTCGGGCCGCGCCCGGCCAGGGCCTCCACAGGCATGCAGCCCTCGAAATACAGCTCCTTCTCAAAGGCGCGGCCGCGTACCTTCTCGGCGTGCAGAAGAGCTTCGTAGAAGGTGCCGTACTCGTCCCTGTTCATGGGACAGTTGAGATAGTCTCCCGCATCCTCGCTGGTTTCAGCAGCATAGCGCGAGCCACGGAAAACAATGTCCATGTTGAGCGAATGTCCCCAGACTACAGGCGCTATGGCGTCGTAGAAGTACAGATGCTCCATACCTACAGTGGCGGCCAGGGAGGCAGAAAGAGAGGCGTCACACAGAGGCCCGGCAGCAAGGACAATGATGTCAAAGGCGCTCAGGGCCGGGTCGTCCAGGGACTGAACAAGCCGGTTCTCAAGGCGGATGAAGTTGTTTTCGCGCACGGCTTTGCTGACGCGATCGGCAAAAACAGTGCGGTCTACGGCCAGGGCCTTGCCCGCAGGCACGCGTGCGGCGTCAGCGTCAGCCATAAAGGGACTGTGCAGATCGCGCAGTTCCTGTTTGAGCAGACCAATGGCACTGGTCGGTTCGTCTGAGCGCAAGGAGTTGGAGCAGACGAGTTCGGAGAGCGCGTCCGACACATGTGCCTCGGAGCGTTTCGCAGGCTTCATTTCAAAAAGCGTGACGGCAATGCTGTGCGCAGCAAGTACGCGTGCGCATTCGCAGCCGGCCAGACCGGCGCCGATGATGACGATTTTGGGCATATCTCTTCCCTGAAAGGTGTGTACTCTGTAGCAGCGGGGCTTTTAGTGAAATGCGGCGTAATACCCTCATGAACGAAGTGTACGCCAGACGAAGAGTTGAACCGAAAAAAAATAATTGCTTGAAATTACATGCTTTCTATAAAACTGCTCCCCAGTCAGGCGACTTCATCGTCAGCGCAATTGTCAAGGGCTGCTCTGTGCTGCTCTCTAAGGAACTGTTAAGAAATAACTTAAGAATTTCATGTCTCTGCAGCTGTTTCACTTCCGTATCAGATGCGGGCCAGCAGCTTCCGGGCAGATTAAGTTATTTTTGTACGGTTCCTAAATTTTCGTGAAACAGGCCCCTGCCCCCTGAATATACCAAACTCCCCTCCAAGTCATTAGTCTGCTTGAAACTATTCGAGACAAAACTACCCTTTGAGGTGCAGATCTGATGAAGTTAATTCATTGGTCATATCTACACCGGACTCCCGCCAATCCCTGTTCCATATGAATGCCATACCAGCTGGAAATCCAGGCTGGTCGCCAGGTTCTGCTATGTCAACGGAAAACGGCGCAGGCATATCGCTGGCCATGCCACCACCGACGACATGATGTTCGCCAGCGACTCTTTAACCTAAAAGTTGGATTTTAGCCACCTGCCTTGGCGCGGTAGCCGCCCATGCCGAGG
>CAZJPT010000138.1:0-5173 GCA_964547835.1 uncultured Desulfovibrio sp. | reverse complement strand
CCTGCGCCAGGGACTTTCACCCATTAGAACGTGCCCATGCCGGGCGCACACGAAACAAGAGGCCGTCGTCCCGTAGGGCGGCGGCCTCTGAAACAGTTCTGAGCGCTGACGTGTCAGCTAGAAGCTGTAGGCGAAGATGAGCTGTGCCTTCCAGGCGTCCTGCATCTCAGCAGTGTAGCCCATTCTGCCGTTGTAAGACTTCTTCCAGGTATCTTCGTCGATGAAGTTGATGATGTAGCCCAGTTCGAAGTTGATCTCGAAGTTTTCGTACATCTTGTAGGCGGTGATCAGGTTGAATTCGACAAGGCTGTCATTGGTGGTCAGGTACATGTCGTTATCCGCACCAATACCAGCGCCGGCGCCCTCAAAGCTCCAGGGCCAGGAGGCGTACTTGGCCATGGCCGGGGAGTTGGTACCACCCCAGTAGATAGCGCGGAAGGTGTGCGTCAGGTCTTCGACAAAACTCATGTCCCTGAGCTGTACGCCTATACCCCAGGTGCCGGAGTAGCTCATGTTGCGGTCATACAGAGCTCCGCTTGTAGACCAGCCCCAGTTGCCATCGCCCATGAAGGAAGAGAAGTTGCCGCAAGGAGAGATGCTGGGCATGCGCTCGGAGCCGTTCTTCGGGTTGTCATCATCACCGGAGGCGTACCAGCCAAGGATACCGGGGGCACCCCAGTCCATCTTGTATTCTACAAGGGCCTTGAGCAGGAAGCCTTCGCGCCTGGTGTCGTAACGTTTGATCACGTTTCCGCTGTCGCCATACTTGGAGATTGTGCCACGACCATAGCCTTCCATGTAGCCATAGTTGAAGTCGAACTCGATGTTTACCGGATCCAGGAGGCTAACCTTGATGGGCAGGCCGGCCCAGAAGGCACTGGTGTAGGCGCTGCTGGTGCGGTTAAATTCGCTGGAGCTCTGCCAGCGGCCCTCGTCACCGCCATCGTTAAAGGAGCCCATGAAGCCGTTGTAATTGTCGCGCAGGGCGTTCTGACCTACGATGCCGTACATAATCCAGGGAGACAGCTCAATGCCGTCAAAGTTCATTGGAACGGCCAGGGAAATCAGATCCAGGTTATCGAGATAGCTGTCTTTGTTGTTGCCGCTGGTGTCATTGGACGAGGCTGAATAATTGTCATTGTAAGGACGCATCCACGTGAGGGTGAGGCCGACATTCTCGTTGAACTGATAGTTGGCCACAACGGCGGCTACGTCGTCGTCAATAATGGCTGAACCACCGGCGTAGGAAGGCATGGCAATGCCCTGAATACCCATGCGGAACTTGAGGTTCGTGTCCGGAACAGCCCAGTCGATGTAGGCGTTCTTCAGCTCGACGATCTGCTGGTCGGCTCCGAGAGCGCCGCCGGATGAGCCATTACCCCAGGTGGTGTCACCAATTTCAAAGTACACCGTACCGGACAGATTTTCGCTGGCAACGGCATTGAGCTGCAGGCGCAGACGCTGCGCGGCCTGGAACTGATCGTTGCTGTTAAGTTTATTCTTGCTCCCGTTCTCGCGAACTTTGTTTACAAGCTCGCCCTGACCCATAGTGAAGCCCATGAGCCACTGGCCTTTGGCCTGGAAATCAATGGCCTGTGCAGAGGTACTCGCGGAGAACACGAGGCCGGCGGCCAAAAGCAGCGTCACGATACGTTTCATGATGGTAATCTCCCCCATGTGTGAAAAGCAGGTCTGGTTTGACACTCCCCACACCTTAAAGGAGGGGGATTCTCGCTTCCTCCATCGCAGCCTCCCTGGCTTTCGCCTCCGAAGGTCTTACACAATGTCCACGAGCGTAGATTTGGGCATGTCCTGCCCTATTTTATGGTGCGACACAGGCTGGCTGTCGTTGATGGCAAGTCCTGCGCAGGAAAGGGACACAGCGAAAGCTGTTACAGCAATCTACCTGACACCCCGGGTGCGATGTCGCGAGGCATCGGGCTGAGAGCAGGTCGGGGAAAGCGTGCCTCGCAGGGGGGAAGCCGTATGAATCAGCCTTGAAAAGAAAATTCAGGGAGCCGATTCCCTCATATCGGACGCAGGCTGTACAGGGCCAGTGCTATGCGAGTTGCTGTCCTGCAGGGTTGCCTGATTACGGCGAGCGAGGAAGCTCAACGATGGAACCTGTGAGGTCTGCATGCCGGCTTGTGTATCAGGAGTCCGGTACAGCTTTCATGCTGCTCATTGCACACGTCATTCAAGCCCGCCCGGCTTTTTGCACGACCAGGACCAGTAACGTGTGATGCAGAAGATGTCCTTCCTAGATAGGGGAATGGTTGAAAGATGTCAAATTTTTTTTACCAAAGATTATCAGGCGAATGGTTGGGAAAGTGGATATATAATATTTAAGCATGCTTATATAATGTATGCTAGATTATATGATATGTAATAAAAACCACGGTGTTATAATGTATCGTATGGAGCGGTGGTGGAAGAATGTTTATAAAGAAGGTCCGCCGGAAAGAATGCCTCTGAAAGTACAGGTAAAAATTTTTATATCGATGCCATCAGTTTCGTGACGTCGGGGACCCGGTGCAGCCTGTTCCGGATGCATCAGTGCCTTTTTGATGATGCAGAGGAGCCACGGGGCTGTTCAGTCAAGGTCATAACCAGGGGACAGCCAGTCTCGGCACGTACTTCTTCAAAGCCGACCTTCACCGATTACGGGAAAAAGCAATGCCCGCACGCAATATGCTTGTATATCTCATGAGCCCGCAGACTGGCATAGTAGTTCCTGTCTGCAGTCCATGTGATGTGGTATACGTTCCTGTGCGCTTCCTGACTGGAAATGAAGCGACGTCTGGCCACGATACCTGCAAAGCAGGATTATACATCGATGAGGCTGATGCCATCCATTTCAGAGGGCACAGGTACATCCCACAGCGTCAAAATCGTCACAGCTACGTCAGCTAGTTTGCCGTTTTTCAAAGACAGGTCCGAATGTTCGCTGTCCAGCAGTATGCATGGCACCTTGTTAGTCGTGTGGGCTGTGTGCGGTTTGCCGTCCTTCTCAAGCATTTTTTCGCAGTTGCCGTGATCAGCGATGAGGATAAGGCGGCCTTTTCTGGCCCTGACGGCTTCGGCCATGCGGCCTACACACTCGTCTACAGTTTCGCAGGCTGTCACCGCAGCGGGAATGATGCCGGTGTGTCCGACCATGTCACCGTTGGCCAGGTTGCAGACCACAAGATCATATTCTCCAGTGTTCCACTTTTCCACAAAACGATCAGTGACCTCGCGAGCGCTCATGGCTGGCGCCAAATCGTATGTAGGCACTGAGCGTGGGGAAGGTACAAGGATTCTGTCTTCGCCGGGAAAAGGTTCCTCTGCACCGCCATTGAAGAAGTAGGTGACATGAGCGTATTTCTCCGTCTCTGCCAGACGCAGCTGGCGCAGGCCGGCGGAAGATACCACTTCGCCAAGCACGTGCTGGATATCCTGGTCCGGAAATGCCACAGGAATAGTCAGGGTGGCATCGTATGCGGTCATTGAGGCTGCACCACAGAGCGCCGGCATGGGGCCGCGATCAAAGGCATCGAAATCCTTCTTCGTTACGGCCGCGACAAGTTCACGCATGCGGTCGGCGCGGAAGTTGAAGAAAAAGACGCCGTCGCCATCCTTGAAGCCGGCCTCGCCGTCGTCAACCCAGACAGGCTTGACGAACTCGTCCAGAATCCCGGCGTCGTAAGAAGCTTGCAGAGCTTTTTGCGCTCCCGGCACACACGGGCCGAGACCACGTATAATAAGATTGCAGGCTTCGGCCACTCGTTCCCAGCGCTTGTCGCGATCCATGGCGTAGAAACGGCCGCACAGGGAGGCTACGCGCTGGTTGTGGTGCGCGGATAGGACGCTTTCAATCTGGCGCACGTAGCGTATGCCACTGTCTGGCGGAGTGTCTCTGCCGTCGAGCAGGCAGTGTACCCGCACAGGAATTCCGGCCCTGGCGGCCATGTCGCAGAGAGCCTGGAGATGATTGATGTGGCTGTGCACGCCGCCGTCAGAGAGCAGGCCCACAAAATGGAGAGTGCCGCCTGTGGCACTGACCCTTTTCATGAGGTCGGTGATGACCGGGTTGGCAGTAAAGCTTCCATTTTCAATGGCTACGTCAATGCGTGTCATGTCCTGGTTGACGACACGGCCTGCACCAATGTTGAGATGGCCTACTTCAGAGTTGCCCATGTAGCCGGCAGGCAGCCCCACTGCACGTCCTGAAGCTTCCAGCAGGCTATGCGGGCAGCTGGCCATCAGGGCATCCATGTTCGGGGTCCGGGCCAGGGAGATCGCGTTTCCCGGCCCGTCCGGGGCTGTGCCCCAGCCGTCCAGGATAAGAAGCAGCGTTGGAGTTACGCTCATTGTTCCTTTTCCTTTCCCGCGTCGGAGGCCATGGCCTGCAGCTCCTCCCTGCTGCTGGGCACGCTCCACAACGATTCCAGTTTGTAGAGGGCGCGGGTGTCGGCCAGGAAGATGTTTACCACGAAATCGTTGCAGTCAACCAGGATCCACTGGCCGGCAACATAGCCATCCATACGCAGGTATTCGTAGTTTTTTTCGCCACACAGACGGTTTACGCCGTCGGCGAGACTCTGGGCGTGGCGCACGGAAGAGGCTGTGGCCACCAGCATGGCCTCGGTAAACGCGCCGCGGCCTTCAAGATCAATTACTGTTACGTCAGAGGCCTTGTGTTCGCTAAGCCAGGAAGCGATGTCAGTGACCTTGTCCATGGTGGGCAGATCGACGTATCGCCTGGTGTTTTTTGTTTTCTCACTTGTCATAAAAAAGAAATGGTGCCCCTTGGAGGCACGGTTTAGTGTGGAGGCTGCGCGTGCTGCCGATGCCATAAACTGACATGCGATTTTCCGGCGCCTTATTCTTGATTGCAGAAATGAAAAGGAGTAATTCACTGGATTCAACGCTCCATCCAGTTTAGCCAATGTCCAGAGAGGTGTAAAGCCGTGCTGTTCGACATAAAGAACGAGACTCTCCCCAGAGAGGAAATCCGCAGACTGCAGCTCTTCCGCCTGCAGCAGACCTGTGAACGCCTGTACGCTACAGTGCCGATCTACAGAAAACGCTTTGACGAAAGGGGCCTCAAGCCCAAGGATATCCGCAGCCTTGAGGATCTGAAAAATCTTCCCTTCACGGTCAAGCAGGATTTGCGCAACAACTAGCCGTA
>CAZJPT010000137.1:0-5252 GCA_964547835.1 uncultured Desulfovibrio sp. | reverse complement strand
AAAAATTGGGGTGGTTCAGCAGGGAGTTGTGTCCTTTTCAGGAAAGTTTAGAGTGTAAGTAAACAATTTATTCTGCCATTTTTTACGAAAAACATGCAAGAAAAAACATGGCATTTTGCTAAAGATTTCAGAAAAATGCCCAAGGACCAAACAGCTGGCAAAATAGTCTTCCCGCCGCGGAACAGGCAGGTAGAGGGCATGTCCATGTTCATAGCCGATCTGCACATCCATTCGCGTTTTTCCATGGCTACCAGCAGGCAGCTGACCGTCTCTCATCTGGCTGGATGGGCCATGTGCAAGGGCATACACGTGCTCGGGACAGGTGACTTCACGCACCCTTCCTGGCAGGCAGAACTGGAGAAAGAGCTGGAATACGACGAGGAGTCCGGTTTCTACAGGATCAGAAATCATGCTCAGAAAGTGCTGGACGCAGATATGGAAGGCGCAGAGCCACCGCTTTTTTGTTTGCAGACCGAGATCAGCTCCATCTACAAGCGGGGTGGCAGGAGCCGGCGCGTGCATAACCTGGTGTTCTTCAAGCGCCTTGATGACGTGAAACGGTTTTCCCGGCGTCTGGCCGCCATAGGCAATATCGAGTCTGATGGCAGACCCATTCTGGGATTGGACGCACACGATCTGCTGGAGCTCGTTCTTGAAACATCGGACAGTGGCGTACTTATTCCGGCACACATTTGGACCCCATGGTATTCCCTGTTTGGTTCAAAATCTGGTTTCGACGCTATTGAGGAATGCTTTGGAGACCTGACTGGGCATATTTTTGCCCTTGAGACGGGACTCTCGTCGGATCCGGCCATGAACCGTCTGGTCAGCGCACTGGATAATTACGTCCTTATCTCCAATTCAGATGCCCACTCCGGGCCAAATCTGGGGCGCGAGGCCAATCTCTTCCACGGCAGTCCCTCCTATGACGGCATGTTTGACGCCCTGCGCCGGGCCGCACGGCGCGAAGGACACGAGGGGGCCGGCATCCATTTCGAAGGCACACTGGAAATATACCCTGAGGAAGGCAAGTATCACCTCGACGGACATAGAAACTGCCACGTTGTGCTGACGCCGGAGGAGAGTGCGGCCTGTGACAATATCTGTCCGGTATGCGGCAAGCCCTTGACCATCGGCGTGCTACATAGAGTCTGGGAGCTGGCTGACAGAAAGGAACCGGCCAGACTTGCCCATGAGCCGGTTCCCCGCCCTGTGATTCCACTGACCGTGATTCTGGGACAGCTGAGCGGATCGTCCGCACAGACCAGGATGGTTCAGGGGCTGTATAAAGATGCTCTGCAGCATCTGGGCAGCGAGTTCGATATTCTCTCCCTGCTGCCGGAAAAGCGTATCGAGGCATACAACCCCTGGCTGGCTGAGGCCGTGCGCCGTATCAGAGCTGGCGAGATTACGCTGCAGGGTGGTTATGACGGTGATTTCGGCACGATCACTATTTTCAATGAAGACGAACTGAAAGAAATCAGATCAGCTGTCACAGCACTGCATGGGCAACGTGGAAGACGTACGGGGAACAGCGGCAGACTGCTTCATGTCCAGGACAGAGTCCGGCCGGCAAAGCCGGCATCGGGTGAGGCGCAACAGTACAGGGCAGTCATGCCGGCTCCGGGTCCTGCCCTGCAGCAGGAGCGGGAGCGACACGCGCGGGAAAAGGCACTGGAGTCGGGCACCCGGCTTCTAACGAGGGAACAGGAGCAAGCCTGTGAGCATGAGGGTGGTCCGCTCATGGTCATTGCTGGTCCGGGATCAGGCAAAACCAGACTGTTGATTGAGCGCATGATCAGACTTCTGGAGAAGGGAACGCCTGCCGGATCCATACTGGCTCTGACCTTCAGCCGCAGGGCAGCCATGGAAATAGAGGAGCGGGCCCGGCTTCGCCTGGAACATGCAGAGCTGCCTTTCTGCGGCACCTTTCATGCCCTGGCATGGAAGCTTCTGCGTGTGCAGCATCCAGATGTGCTGCTGCTCAGTGAAGCCCAGAGTCGCGCGCTTCTTGCGAGAGCAGCAGAGGATGTCGCGTCCATGACAGACGCGGCTACGCGCGTGCGTCTCATGGAGACCTGCCGGCTCGCCCGCGAGCGGTGCGTCTCTTTTGCCAGGGGCAGTGTCGAGGAGCGGCTGGCCGCCAGATACACTGAACTGAAACACGCCGGAGGACACTGGCGCGTAGACTTTGCCGATCTTTTGGAGTGGCTGACAAAATCCCTGCTCAAGAACAAATGCCTTTTGCAACCGGCGCACGTGCTGGTCGACGAGGTGCAGGATCTGTCTGCGTTGCAGATCAGGCTGCTTAAAGTGCTGTTGCCTCGCTCAGGAGAAGGATTTTTTGCCATCGGGGATCCGGATCAGTCCATTTACAGTTTTCGCGGCGCTGCGGGCAATGTGGTGGAACAGTTCCGCGCCATATGGTCTGCGCTGCAGGTGATAGAGCTCACCAGGAGTTTCCGCTCAACCCAGAACATTCTTGACGCTGCGGGACGTGCCTTGGGCGAGCGGGCGGGTGGCGCCATGGTGGCGGTCAGTGCTGCAAGCGCTGAGCTGACTGCCTGTGAGGCACCGTCGCAGGGCATAGAGGAGCGCTGGGTTGCAGAACAGATCCTGCGCCTTTTACCCGCAACGTCGCACACCGTTCAGGATGCGCGCAGGCGTGACAAAGGGACGTTTATAGCGGCGCTGGAGGGAGCGCTCAATCCGTCAGACATTGCAGTGCTGGTGCGTCTGCGTGCGCAGATACCTTCTCTGGTCAAAGTTCTGTGGAAGGCTGGCATCCCCGTACAGGCACCATCCCTTGAGCAGTTCTGGAAGATCGAGGGCATGGACAGGGTACTGGACTGGCTGGAGGATCGTGTAACTTCGGGCCATTGGGAGGCAGGGCTTGGACTGACTGGCGATCTGGGTCGTCGTGCAGCGCGCCCGGGTGAACTGGTACCTGCTCTGCGAGCAGCCGGGCTCGCAGACGATGCTCTCCTTGCCTCTGAGGCCTGGAGGCAGCTGGAAAAGGCGTGTGAGCAGGCCGGAAGCTGGGAAGGACTATTCGAAGAAATACGCTGGCGTGAGGAAGCGGATCTGCTGAGAACAAAATCCGAGTCCGTGCGCTGCATGACTATGCACGCGGCCAAGGGACTTGAGTTTCAGGTTGTCTTTCTGCCTGGCTTTAATCAGGGGCTGATGCCTCTGGACAGGGCAATTTTGGGGACTGGCACGTCAGCCCAGGATGCGGCTGATGTGGAAGAAGAGCGCCGTCTGCTCTACGTGGCGCTGACCAGGGCCTCCCGGGGAGTTTTTGTGTCCTGGGCGCGGGAGCGGCGTCTCTTTGGCAGAGAGCTGGTGCTGGAACCATCACCGTGTTGGCCTGCGCTCGCCGCTATGTTTGCCAGCAGAAAACTGGTACGCCGTGTGCGCACCAGTATGGTTCAGGGCAGGCTTGTCTAAACAGCCTGGCCAGAGCATGGCACGGGGAGTCAAGATTTTTAAGGCGATACAATAAAGAACAGGGAGAAAAGTCCGATAGGCTGGAGAAAAGGGTGCATGCTCTCATTGCCCCAGGAGTGTACCAGCCATGAAGAAGATACTTTGCCCATTGATCCTTATAATTTGCGCCATTACGCTCAGTGGATGCGGCTTCGGTGGCTCAACCCTTGATGGTTGCGGCGCAAGCCCGAGGGCACAGGGTGCGGTAAAGGACGCCTGCTCCCAGGTAGGCAAGCCTTATCGTCTGGGTGGTGCATCTCCCAGGCAGGGCTTTGACTGCTCCGGGCTCATCTACTGGGCTTACAAGAACAACGGCGTCAATGTGCCCCGTCGCGCAACAGACCAGTTGCGGGCAGGCTACAGTGTCTCGCGTGACGAGAGCCTGCCTGGTGACATCGTCGTCTTCCGTACCGGACTCAGAAGTCTGCACACCGGCATATATACCGGCGGCAATTCGTTTGTGCACAGTCCCCGCGAAGGCTATAATGTTCGCGTCGAAAACATGACGCCGTACTGGAACAAGCGGCTGGTGTCCATACGGCGTGTGGCGGGCTAGAATCCGCCTCGAAAATGGTATATAAAGCTCCTGTAACGGGCGCTTGCCCAGCACAAATATGCATTCGGGAGCCGGGCATGACGCAACATGCGGACAACGTGAAAAAAAACAATGGGCCAGGCTCTGCGCAAGGCGCTGAAGCCCGGGTGGCTACGACCAGGGCAGCACACGCAAAGCAGGATCTTGTGCAACGCCTGTGGTACGACGACAAGAACAGGGATGTCGTCGTTTACTATCTTATCGCGGTTTTCTGCCTTGAGCTCATTATCGGTGTCATCGCCTTCTTCTACGGCATCACCAATGCGGCGCCATTGACGCTTGGCGGCCCAAAACTTGCGCGCTTCCCCTGGACAGGCTGGACAGTGGCCGCAGTACTTGCTCCGGTGGGACTGCTTTTGCTGCTGCATTTGTCGGGGCTTTTTTTCTCGCGCTCCTTCAGCGGCAGTGACGGCAATGAGAACGATGGCGGCGTGGTGCCTGAGCGCGTGCAGCGCTTCTATTCCATAGTCAGGCACGCTCCTGCCGTTGTCATTCTGATAGCCCTGCTGGCCATGGGCTGTGCCGTGCTTTTTGTCGACAGTGCCCTGGATATGGTTATGGCCATGGGCGCTGCCTTGAAGCCCTATATTCTCTGGATAATAGGCGGTGTGGTGGTTTTTCTGCTGTTCGGCTATCTTGGCAGACTGTGGTTCATCTCCCGCCACAAGCGTATGGAACAGGAGTACGCCTACCGGCTCAAGGTGCTTGAAACCACAGGCATTGTCATCATGAACAAGAACTGTGTTCCCTTGCGTTACGAAAATGGGAAGCTTCAGCTGCTGGCGCAGTCAGACGGTAACGGCTTGAAAGCACTTCCAGACAATGGCGATCAGGTTCCTCCGGGAAGTGCTTCTGAGGAGAACAAAAAAGGTCAGGACACTAAGGAGAGTGTGGAAGACGCCACCGTTATTGCCAGACATAAAAATTCTTAACAGCACAGTGCAGCTCCCCAGGCGGGGGAGGTCAACAAATGTCGGGCCTCTAAAGAGGTCAGAGGGTGCATGTTGTCTGCCCCCGTCTCACAAAAACCATGCGGCAGATACTGTGTTTCACGTTGCTGGACAGATGTTGCAATAGGGGAACTGCCGAAAACGGACAACTGCATCAATATGGGGTATCCGTTCAGGGGGTGACGTGTCACCTGCGGGAGCTCAGATGACAAGCGACA
>CAZJPT010000136.1:0-5304 GCA_964547835.1 uncultured Desulfovibrio sp. | reverse complement strand
GCTCAAGCGCAATAATGACCACCAGGGGCGAAAGATCCAGACCACCAAAACGGTACACCACCGGAAACCTGCGGCGTATGACATTGAAGACCGGCTCGGTCAGCTGGCGCAGGACGCGTACCGCCGAATGCCAGGGAGAAAGATTGAACCAGGTAATGATACAGGCTGCCAGCACGATAAAGATGTACGCACTGAGCAGCATATGCACTATGGCACAGACGGCGTCGATGGTGTTGGTGACAAAAACCATTCATTTCTCCAGAGAGATGCTGCCCCTCGTGATGACGGTCCCGATATCATCCTGCAGGGCCCGATAACTGAGCATATGATAGTCTGCCGCGAGGGCGGCCGGCGCCGCCGGCGAGGCGGCGAAGGGAATACCGCAGGCCTTGGCGCATCCTCTGTCCACTTCGCTGTCGCCTATCAGGAGAACCTGATCCGGCGCGGCAGCCCACTGGGACAGAATGGCCATAGCCCCGCCGGGAGCTGGTTTGCAACATCCTTCTGAAGCTGACATGACAGGGTCAAAATACGGCGGCAGGGCAAAAAAGTCCAGGACGCCGCGGATTCCGTTGGCCGTGCGATTGGTAAGAACAGCCATCCTGATACAATGATTATGCAAAAAAATGGCAAAATCAAGGAATCCTGGAAAAATTTTTACCAGCGGCATGATTTGTTTCCGGTAATTGACCACGTCACGGCCTATGAAAGGAATGCGCTCGTGCAGTTCCTCCGGCAGAATGTGTGCCAGGGCCTGGGCAGAGGTGGCCATGTGACAGTATTGTTCCTGTTCCGCTGTCATGGGGGCAAGCCCGTAGTGCTCCAGAACCCTGTTGTAAAACGTTCTGTTGGCTTCCCGGGAATCGATCATGACGCCGTCGCAGTCGAAGATGACGCCGGCAAGCCCTCTGGGCAGCAGTGTCGTCAAATCCTCTGTCGCAGAGCCCGTCCCTTCCCTCTTTTTGTCCCGGCTCATGGTTCAGCCTCCACCAGCGCCAGCCGCACGGAACGTGCTGCGCCAGGTCCGCTGCGCAGCGGGACAAGCGCCCCAAACGTCGTCTCCAGACCGCTGACGCGCAGGCCATGCACACGCAGCTCCCCGGCCCAGCCAGGATCTCTTGTAAAATCAGCCGGGTCCAGCCCTTCCGGAAGGCGCTCCAGCACGAAGATGGTGCCTTCAGGCGTCACTCCCAGAGCGGCCTCCAGCCACAATCGCCAGTCGCCGGCAAGACTGCCGGCGTCGTCAGCCAGATCCGCACCCAGGCTGTCAGCACCTGCCCAGGCTGCAGCCGCATCTCCTTCGCGCAGCCCCTTGCCAAGCCCCTGTACACCGGAGTTAACCTTGTGCACAAGGCATGCGATTTCCGCCAGGGTTTTCTGCTGCAACCAGAACCAGGCCAGCAGACGCTGACATCGGGCCTTGAACGCTGCCGCTTCTGCAGCGGGCGAAGCTTCGGCATGCGCCCCGTCTGCAGAGCCCAGTGCCCGGACATCGGCCAGCTCCCTGGCGAGACTGCGCTCGCTCACCTGCTCGGCCTGTGTCAGGATGAAATGCTGTCCGCCCCCGCCCTGGCGTGCCAGAGAGCTTGAAAACGCCTCGAGCTCGGCCATGAACTGCCCCATTTCCCGCTCGCCTGCAGGCAGAGAATCAGGCGTCCAGGCCGCTGCCAAACCGGGCAGCGCGAAACGAAGCGGCAGCCCCGGCCACAGACGCCGCACCATGGTCAGACGTTCCTCCATGGCGAGCTTTTCTCCCGTGCCCCAGAGGGCGGGCATCCAGATACAGAGACGAGGCCTTTCCTCTTGCACTTGCGTTTGCATGCAGAAGCCTCCCCGAGGCGCAGGGCCCCTGGCGTTCCTTGTTGCAGAAAAAGTTTGGGCGGTCCTCCCGCGTGTCAGCCACGCGTCCGGGGAACCGCCCGTTGCCTGATATGACGCTGTCCAGAGGATGTATCAGAGCCTTCTGGACTTGCCGAAGACCGCCTTGGGCGTGCGCGTGCTGCCCTGGCTTGACTTGCACAGGCGGACCATTTCCTTGACGTATTCCTTGCGCTTGCTGAGGAAGAAGGCAAGGGGGCGGGCAAAATCGCGGCCTACAAGACCGTCGACCATCATCTGCGCCACCTCGCGCTCACGCACGAGCACAAGCTGCGACATGGCAATGACCGTCTTGTCCGCATTGGTCAGCGTGCGGATGACCTGCTTGAAAGCCTCCTGTGCACGGGGCTGGTAATACCACAAATACATCATGTCCAGCGCGTTGACAACAAAAGCGCGTTCCAGCTTCTGCGCTTCCGCGCCGCCATGGCCTTCAAGCCCACCGGGATGCGCCAGGCGGTTGAGGGCGTCTTCCTTGGGGAAGAGCAGCTCCAGCTTGGTGTAGCACTCAAAGACCAGCCGCAGTTTGTTCTTGTAATCCGTAATGCCGATGTTCTTGTTGACACGGCTGTCGGCAAAACCCTCTATAATGGCTGCCACCGTGTCCGAGGCTGTCTTGGAAATGACCGTGGCACTGGGAATGAGATAGTAGCCTGGATCAGAGACGCCCAGGAAGTAGAGCAGCTTCCAGAGGGCAAGGTTGTAGACGGCAGCCACGGGAATGTTGAAAATGGATCGGAAGATATTGCCTATGGCCGCGGTTCTGGGAAACCCCCTGTAGATGTTGTGCGCGCAAATATAAAAACCGTTGACCATGCTGATGACAGTGAGCACGAATATGGGATCGTTGCCCGTGTCCTTGCCCAGCACGCCCTTGAGGAACCAGACGTAGACCATGACCTCCAGCAAAAAGACGCTGATGCCCGTATACATGAGCGAGTCGCATATACGATTGACGCTCACGTGATCGCGCCAGTGCGTCAGCGTGTTGCGCGACATGCCCTTGGCACTGAGCACCATCTGGATGACATTGCGCACGCCTGTGATGCCGAACCAGATAAAGGAGCCGAACCAGGCCAGAAACCACCAGTCCTGTGTGTAGATAAAGGAGCCCATGGCCGGAATGAAGCCCAGCAGCACCTTGAGGACGTTGGTGACCCGGCTGTTAAGGTAGTAAATACCCGGGGAGTTCGAGCTCTCGCTGTCGGGACGCACATAGGTCCGGTAGTCGACTGTGCCTCCCAGGTTGACGATGTTGCCTTCCTTGCAGACGCGCACGGTGTCGCTGGCAAAAGCCCAGGCCCGCCGTTTCTCAAGACCCAGCCTGGAGCAGCCGGGCAGTCCGCGAAAGACACTGAGCAGGCTCTCCCACATGGTCGGATTGTCAGGCTCGCGGTAGATGACGTGCTGCTCCACCTCCACGGACACGGGAATATCTGCATGGCCGCGCATCTGCTCGCGCAAAAAGCGCGTGCCCTTTCGCGGCAGCGTGTTGGTAACCACAAGTCCCATGCCAAAAGAGCGCGTGCGGTTGGACGAGCCTGTGCCAAGACGCGTCTTGAGGGGAAGATTTTTGTAGCGTTCCCAGAGGGTGGGAACGTTTACCAGTATTTTCTCGAACTTGGCAGCGCGCTCCTCATCACCGGCATCGTACATCTCGCGTATCATCTGCTGGACCATCTGTTTGAGGCGCGGTCCCTGTCCGGAGTTGAGGGCCTGCTGCAGCTCCACAATCTCGGCTATATCGGTCTGGCAGCCGTCCACCCAGCCGCGCATGTAGAAGATTTCCAGATGGGAGATGATGCCCTTGCAGTCCCAGAGCAGTTCCATCACGTCCTGAACGGTGAGGCAGTTGGTGTTGAGGATCATGCGGTAGCCGGCATTGACTTCCTGCAGGGTACGCATGAGCTCAATGGGCTTGAGAGAGAGCAGCGAGGGGAGCTGTTCCAAATCGTCAGGCAGAACGATACGCGGAAGTTCCGGATGGAGATCCTCGTTCAGCCATTCTTCCTGAATGGTGTCCGAACAAAGTCCCTCAAGTATGGTGCACTGGCGACGCTCTTCCTCGTCCAGGGGGTCTTTTCTGCGTACTAGAAGCTCCTCAAGCCTGCGCTCGAAAAGGGGGCGCATAATGGTGTAGAGATATTCGGCCAGACGCTCCTTGTTGGCGTGTCCGCGCCCCACGTAATTGAGATAGTCGTCCACGCTCACCGGCGGCAGATCCACACCCAGAGAACGAGAGTACTCCGGACGCAGGGCGTCGTTCCAGATGTTGAGCTGTCGCAGCACCAGATCCCGCTTGTAGGCCACCACTTCGCGTCCCTTGGCGGCCAGCACGTGCATCTTGGGCGACTGCAGGAAATTGAGGAAGTCCTGGTCGGACGCAAAGCCGCGTGGCAGCCAGAGAAAGGACACAAAGCGTCCCCGGAAGGGAACCTTGAACTCCAGGCCGATGCGGACCGTTATCCCCACGATGGCAGCAGCAGAGAGCACCTCATGGGCCACGTCATACTCCACACAGTTGTCGTAGACGATGGTGAGGTTGCGCATGCCCTTGATCCAGGCATCCATGATAAGATGCGTCGGACTTTTGCGTCCCTTGGTGTTCATGTCGTAAACATGATCGTCAAAGGCCAGCTGATTCCAGTCCTCGCTCATCTCGGGAAGCCGGTAGCGCTTGAGCAGACGGCGCACGATGCGCGGCGTGCCCTGGGCCGCAGC
Organism: uncultured Desulfovibrio sp.; assembly: GCA_964547835.1. Classification (GTDB taxonomy): domain Bacteria; phylum Desulfobacterota; class Desulfovibrionia; order Desulfovibrionales; family Desulfovibrionaceae; genus Desulfovibrio. The sequence goes on along the minus strand of CAZJPT010000136.1, from coordinate 705 downwards.
GCGGAAATCATGAGCGAGCTTGAGCTGACGCTCCTCGTCACCATGGGCGCGCACAATGTCCTTCATAATTTGCATGAGCACCCGGGCCGTGTTGCGGCACAGGCTTGTGTGCGCGGAATTGATGACCTCGTCGTAGAGAATGCGCAGTCCCAGCAGACGATCACGTGCCTGTGTGCGGCCGGCCTCAAGGTTGCGCAGGAGGTTGACTACGGCATAGGCCATGCGGGCTACCGGCGTATCCACCAGCTCCTTGATGCCGTGCGGATGCAGGGGAAGATCCGCAAAGCGTTCCTGCGACTGGGAACGTCCCTCCAGAACTCTGTTGATCAGGCGCAGGATCTCTTCATCCTCACGATCAAAATATATACTTTGCCGCCGCTGCACTGCTGTTCCCTCCCTTCAAAACCCTTTCGGCACAAAAGGCATCGGGGTTCCCTTGTCTTTCCCCTTTGTGCCCCGAGACAATAATATTTTCCCGGTGCGTTGACAATGCCTATTTTTTGTGGTTTATTGGTACTTTAGCAGACTACGCCCCTTGTTCTTCCATAGAAAAAAAGAGCAATAACAAAACGTTGCTTTTGTTGCAACCATTTACCCGACGCGCCGTAAAGCCTCGCCCTTCAGGGCGGGGATATAAGGCGCACCTTAACTGGAATTTTTGCCTTTAATTGGGTGTACGTTGAGCTTCAGAGGACGTCTCAAAAC
>CAZJPT010000135.1:0-5346 GCA_964547835.1 uncultured Desulfovibrio sp. | reverse complement strand
TGCGAGCCCGACGTGGACTTCATCATCGACATTGGCGGCCAGGACATGAAGTGCCTGGAGGTGACTGACGGTGCCGTCTCCGACGTGCGACTCAACGAGGCATGCTCATCCGGCTGTGGCGCTTTTTTGCAAACCTTTGCCACAAGCCTCGGCATGAGCATGTCCAGCTTTGTGCAGGCTGCACTCTTCGCCCCCCATCCCGTTGACCTTGGTTCACGCTGTACGGTCTTCATGAACTCCAAGGTCAAACAGGCCCAGAAAGAAGGCGCCAGTGTCGCCGACATCGCTGCCGGCCTGTGCTACTCCGTCATCCGCAACGCCCTTTACAAGGTGCTGCGTCTTCGCTCCCCGGAGGAGCTTGGCACACACGTGCTGGTACAGGGTGGCTCCTTCCTCAATGACGCCCTTTTGCGCATCATGGAGAACATGCTGCATCGCGAGGTCGCGCGCCCGTGGCTTACCGGTCACGTGGGCGCCTATGGCATTGCCCTTGTGTGCCTGGGTCAGCGCGACAGTCTCGGGGAATGCTCACTGACGGCACAGGTGCTGCGCAACCTCACCTTCCGCACAAAGTCCGTGCTCTGCAAAGGCTGCGGCAACCACTGCCACCTGACCATACACACCTTCTCCAACGGGCAGCGGCTTGTCTCAGGCAACCGCTGCGATCGCGGTGGCGAGATACACACCAGGGAAATGGCGCGCATGCCCTCCGTGTATGAATGGAAGGAGCGGCGGCTGTTCAATTACACGCCCCTGTCCATGCCTCAGGCCACAAGGGGACGCCTGGGCATTCCCAGGGTGCTTAATATGTATGAGCGCTATCCCTTCTGGTTCACACTCTTCACGAGCCTGGGATTCCGTGTGGAGGTCTCTCCTGCTTCCAACAAGACTATCTATTCCCTTGGCATCTCCTCCATGCCTTCGCAGGCCGTCTGCTTTCCGGCCAAGCTGGTGCACGGGCATATCAACTGGCTCATCGAGCAGAAGGTGCCGCATATCTTCTATCCCTGCATTCCCCGTGAACGCAAGGAAGCTTCGCAGGCCTTTGACTGCTACAGCTGTCCTGTGGTCTGCGGCTATCCGGAGGTTATCCGTCTGAACACGGAAGAGCTCCTGCAGGGGGCAAGTGTGCTGCACACTCCCTACCTCAACCCGGAGGATCAATGCTCCATGGTGCGTGCCATATCCAAGGAATTCAGCATTCCCAAAAGTGAGGTGCGCGATGCCCTGAAAAAGGCCTACGAAGCCTTGGACATATACCGCCTCGAGCTGCGAGAGGAGGGGCTGCGCATCTTAGGCGAGCTGCGTCAAAACGGCGGCACAGGCATCGTGCTTTGCGGTCGCCCCTATCATGTGGATCCCCTGGTCCATCACGGTATCCCCAACCTCATCACCAGCCTGGGTGCCGCCGTGCTGAGCGAGGACAGCGTTGCCTCCCTGTACAACGAGGAACAGGACGACTCGCCTCTGCGCGTAGTGGACCAGTGGACGTTCCCGTCCCGTCTCTATCGGGCCGCCAAGATCGTGGCGGCTGTTGACGAACTCGAGCTCGTGCAGCTCACATCCTTTGGCTGTGGCATTGATGCCGTGACATCGGATCAGGTGTCGGAAATCCTGCGCCACGCAGACAAAATGCACACCCTCATCAAAATCGACGAGGGACAGAGTCTGGGGGCTGCACGCATCCGCATCCGCTCTCTCCTGGCCTCCCTGGATGAACGCCGGGAAAAACGCCGTCAGAAGAGCGCAAAGCAGGACATGGACTACCTGCTTCATCCTCCGGTCTTCACCAAGGCCATGAAGGAAACATGTGACATCATTGCTCCACAGATGGCGCCTGTACACTTTGCCTTCTGCGAGGCCGTTTTCAGGGGGGCTGGATACCGTTTCCACGTGCTGCCCAGGGTCTCGCCTGCAGATATTGAGCTTGGGCTCAAATACGTTAACAACGACGCCTGCTACCCGGCGCAGGTTGTCATCGGTCAGATGATCGGCGCGCTCAAGAGCGGCAATGTGGATCCAGCCAACACGGCCCTGCTCCTCTCCCAGACTTGCGGCCCCTGCCGCGCCACCAACTATCCCGGCCTGCTCAAGCGCTCCCTCAAGGAAGCGGGCTTCGAACACGTCCCCACCCTGACCCTGCGCAGCCAGACAGGCACCTATCAGCCTGGCTTTACCTTCACACGCAAACTCTTCAACAACACCTTCATCGCCCTCCTCTATGGTGACATGGTGCAGCGCCTCTCGCAGCACACCATGACCTACGAGACAAACAAGGGCGACACAGACGAGCAGATCCGCAAATGGACCGACAGGGTCACCGCTGACTTTGCAGCCGGCAAGGCCCGCGATCTCAACGCCGACATGCAGCAGATGGTGAAGGACTTCGGCGCCATTCCCATGCGTCATGAAAACAGACCGCGCGTGGGTATAGTGGGTGAGATTCTCCTTGCCTACCATCCCGACGCCAACAAACACATCGCCGATCTGACCCGACAGGAAGGTGGCGAGCCTGTACTCGCAGACATTGTGGACTTTTTCCTGTACTGCTTCTCAGATCCCATCTTCCAGTGGCGCAAACTCGGCGGTAAAGCGCTGCCCGCCTTCATCGGCTGGTATTTTATCCAAAAGTTTGACCACATGCGCAATGCCCTGCGCCGTGCCCTGGCAGACTCACCCTTCCCGCAGATTGCCAGCTTCAAGGAGCTCTACGGCAAAAGCGGACACTTGATTTCCGCTGGCTACCAGGCTGGTGAGGGCTGGCTGCTGCCGGCTGAACTTATCAAATTCATCACCCAGGGAACCACCAACGCCCTTTGCCTGCAACCCTTCGGCTGTCTGCCCAATCACGTAGTCGGTCGTGGCGTGTTCAAGGAAATCAAACGCCTCTACCACAACGCCAATCTCATGGCCATGGACTACGAGGGAGGCAGCTCCGAAGCCAACCTGCTCAACCGTGTCAAGCTCTTCATGTCCATGGCACAGCCACCACAGGCGCCCCTTGTGCCTTAGTTTCCATTGTGACGCAGCTTATCCCTGAAAACGTGAGCATCCCGGAAAACGACACCGTTTTTCCCAATGTGCTACCTGCCCCGACGCCGGCTGCAGACACAGTGCGCCAGGAACTTCGTCCCTATCAGCGGCACGCTGTGGACACACTGATACGCCTGGCCCCAAAACAGCAGTTTCTGCTTCTGCAGGCGGCCACGGGAGCAGGCAAGACCATCATGGCCGCAGCGCTCATGCGTCACTACTCCCTGCGCTGGCATTTCCGCTGTCTTTTCCTGGCGCACAAGGCCATCCTGGTGCGTCAAGCGCTGGCACGCATGCAGACCACCTTCGCGGACGCCGACGTGGACGTGGACTGTCTGTGCGCCTCGGTGGAAAAACCCGGACAGGCAGGCGGCCACATCATCGTGGCCTCACCTCAGACTCTGGTCCACAGACTGGAAAACCTTCCCAGAGTAGACGTTATCATCATCGATGAGTGCCATCGCGTGCCTCCCAAAGGCTCTGCCTCACTGTATGCCGACATCATTGACACAGTGACGCGCAAGCGCCCCAATGCCCGTGTGATAGGCGTCACGGCCACTCCCTGGCGGCTGGGACAGGGGCCCATCTACGGCGCCACAGCCAATGCCTGGTGGGGAAACCTGGACGTGCGCGTTTCTATTCGCGAGCTGCAGGACCAGGGCTGGCTCTGTCCCTTGATTGCACGCGTGTGCCGTCCTGCAAGAGAACTCCTTGACGTGCCTGTGGGCTCGTCCGGAGATTATCGCGAAGACGAGCTGGAACAGACGCTGCTGCGACCGCTCCACCTTGGCAGCGCTGTTCAAGCCGTGCGCACTGAGGCTGCCGGGCGTCAGCACATCGTCGTTTTCTGCGTCAGTATCGCTCACGCCAGAACCCTTGCTGATCGCTTCCAGGAAGCCGGATTCACAGCGGCAGCTGTAGACTCCAGAGCCGGTGACGAAGCGAACGCCCAGGCGCTCGCAGCATTCTCCGCTGGCAGAATACGCATTCTCTGCACTGTAGCCATGCTCACCGAGGGCTGGGACTGTCCGCAGACAGACTGCCTGGTCATGTGCCGTCCTACCCTCTCGGCAACGCTCTACGTGCAGATGACGGGGCGCGGCCTGCGTATAGCCAGTGGCAAGCGCGACTGCCTCCTGCTGGATCTCTCGGGCAACGTCATGCGCCACGGATCGCCCAATGCCCCGTGCGAACGAGCCGCCGCCCATGCCTTTGACAATATGACCGGGATGTCCGGCTCTGTAGCCAGGGACGACAAAAATCCACGCTTCTGCCCCTTCTGCGACGCCATCCTGCCCCAGGAGGTCGAGCTCAGCTGCCCGGACTGCCAGGCCTCCTTTTACGACGTCAACGAAGAAGGCCGTATCTTTCGCAACGTCAATTTAGACCGCCTTGAACGCCTCACTACACGCGGCGAGCGTGTCAGACAGGAGCGGGAAAAGAAGCTGGCTGAATGGCGAGCCAGTGAAAAAGCACGCAAGGAGCAAGAAAAACTGGAACGCACGCGACTTCGGAGCGAACTCGTCAATCAGGGACGCCCACTGTTGGTCCACATTCTCGAACACGGAGCCCCCGAAGTGCATCACGTACGCAGTGGCCCGGCCGCCGGAGCGTGTGTTCTCAAAATGCGGCTGCTTCTTGGGCTGCCTGACGGCCGCAGTCTTGTCACGCAGGTCATACTGGATCCGGAAGCGCGCATGGGGCGCAGAAGCAAACATTATTTCTGGGTAAGACAGGATACCAGAGATTTCTGGCAATGCTGCGGCCAGGGACTCTTCCCGGCATCCATGGAGGCCCTGCGACAGCGCTGGCACACTGTACATCTGCCCGAAAAAGTCACCATGAAACAGACCCTCAGCGGTTTTGTACGTATTCTCTGGAAAGAGGCAACAAAAACCACTCCTGCAATGGCACGCCCGCATGCGAAGAAAATCTAATAATTTGCCAAACTCTTGGCTAATGACCTGTTTCGGAGTATACTGTGTGTGAAAAATAGCCGTCTATATCCTAAGGCACTGTCCGTAAACAATTTACCAAACGCGGACCATGCAGAATGCTCATCATGCGACATCTATTTGGAAAAATTCCCAAGTTATTTGCGGATGATTCCTAAGAGATGGCTAAGGAACTGTTAAGAAATAACTTAAGAGTTTCATGTCTCTGCAGCTGTTTCACTTCCGTATCAGATGCGGGCCAGCAGCTTCCGGGCAGATTAAGTTATTTTTGTACGGTTTCTAAAAGTAGAACTACAAACTGCCCCCGAGTGGTTGCATCATTTGCCGGTAGCATCCCTGGCTACACTGTGGACAATGT
>CAZJPT010000134.1:4554-5371 GCA_964547835.1 uncultured Desulfovibrio sp. | reverse complement strand
TACATAAAAGCACTATGTTAAGATGGTGTATCCAGAGTTTTGAGATCTCCTCTAAGACTTGTCACCGCGGCAGGTGCCAACGCCTGCCCGGGGAAAAGAGGAAATGATGATATGGACACTCTCAACGCGAGAAGGTGTGAGGGACCGTTTTTTCCATCACAGCATCTCTGGCTTGCGCCTGTGATGGTCTTGCACGATGCCGCCGGGTACAGATGTATGCATGTCCTGCACTATGCTATCTTTCTTGCTGTCCCGTTTGCGCGGGAGCGCCTTATGTCCGCATCGTTCAAGCGAGGAGAGAGCGCCGTATCTGATAAAAGAGAATAATAACTGAAATTATGACAGAAAACGAAATCCTTCGCAACAGCAGAGTAGCAGATTCACAGCAGGGAGACTGTGAAAAAATGTGTTTGTTTCAAGGGTTGCAGCATAGTGTACAACTGTCGTTTCCGGCATTGGGGCGAACAATATCGTTTGACACGCTGTCGATATCAGATATTATGCACAAACTTCTACTTTTTCCTTGTAATTCAACGACGCCCCGCTGTCCTGCATATCGAAAGCCGGGTGCGCCGTCCTGAGCCGTTGCATCATGGAACGTCTTATAGTGACATTGTGTATTATTTTTCTCAGCCTTGGTGCTGGTTGTCTTTTCATGCGGCGGGTCAGAAGCGGGAAAACCTCGCTACGGGAGGAGCAGGCACTCATACTGCGTCTGAGATTTCAGAAAATTGCCATGTTCGGGCTGATTCCGTTTTCCGCCATGCTGTCTCTGTGGGGCATGGCAGAGCCGGAAAGTCGTCTTCTGTGCCTGCCG
>CAZJPT010000134.1:0-4544 GCA_964547835.1 uncultured Desulfovibrio sp. | reverse complement strand
CTCGGACTGTGCGCCTGGATTACCGGTGGCCTTATGGCTGTGGCTATTTCAAGATGCATGCGCCTTGACGGGCGCCAGACCGGCAGCATGTTCTGCTGCGGCACCTTCAGCAATATAGGCGCCGTAGGCACGCTGGTATGCGTCATAAATTTTGGTGAGCATGCCATTGCCTATACGGCACTGTACAGGCTGTGCGAAGAGATTTACTACTTTGCCTGCGCCTGTCCCGTGGCCCGCTGGCTGGGCCGTCAGGACAGTTCGCGACTTTCCTTCAGCGGCTTTCGCATCGAACCCGCGCTCAGGGTTATTCTGCTGGCTCTGGGCCTTGGTCTTGCGCTGAACCTGCTCGGCATCTCGCGTCCTGCTTTTTTCGGCTTCATTGCCTCGGCAGCCATGATGACAGGCACCGTCTTCTTTCTGCTGGGTATCGGGATGAGTCTGCGGCTTTCCAGCGTGCGCTCCTACCTGCCTCAGTGTGCGGCCGTGTGTGCCATCAAGTTTTTAGGCGTGCCTGTCATTGTCATGCCGCTGGCAGCCCTTGCGGGGCTGGCATCCATGGACGGAGGGCTGCCCTTCAAGATTGTGTTCATCCTGGCTGCCATGCCTGTGGCCATGAACGCGCTCCTTCCCCCAGCCCTCTACGATCTGGACGTGGATCTTGCCAACGCAACCTGGATTGTGACCACCCTCGCCCTGATTGCTGTTCTACCGATTCTGCTTCTGCTCGTTCCGCTGCTTTGACGAGGCATCATTCCTTCTTCACATCCGGGGAGGACGCGCCTTTCCCGGATGATTTTTTATATTTGTCGCCTAACCCAGGAAACCGGTTTTCCAGACCTTGGGGCGGACTGGAACAGGCCGCAGGGCCGCTCTCACCCAGTCCGGGCAAGTGTCTGCTCGTTACCCCAATCAGACAGGAGGCGGCGCGTTTTCCTTCAGCAGGGAATTTCTGCGCCGAAATATTATGATGAAGATGATTCTGCGAACTGCTCTTCTGGCTCTCGTCTGCCTCTGCCTTTTTGCTGCGCCTGCATCGGCCGCCTATAAGAAGGAGTACAAGCTGAGCGTGGTGCCCAATGCCACTTCAGGCTGGGGCATGACCGGTACGTACTATGCCGATCTGGTCCGTGAAAAGACCGGCGGCCGCATCGATATCAAGGTTTATCACGGTGCGCAGCTGATGGCCGGCAAGCAGACCTCGGAGCTGCTGCTCCTGCGTCGCGGCGCCATTGACTTCGCTCTGGCCTCGACCATCAACTGGTCCCCCCAGATTAAGGAGCTCAACCTTCCCGCGCTGCCTTTCTTCGTGGCCAATAATCCCGACCGCTATAAAGCCATGGACGCCATTGAGAACGGCAAGTCTGGCAAGATGCTGGTAGAAGCCATTGAAAAGACCGGTGTGGTCTTCCTTGGCTGGTCCGAGAACGGCTTCCGTGAAATGACCAGCAGCAAGGGCCCCATCACCAGACCCTCGGACATGGCCGGCATGAAAATTCGTGTCTGTGCTACGCCCATATTCAATGACATCTTCACAGCTCTGGGCTCCAATCCACAGGCCATCAACTGGTCTGAGGCAGTGACCGGCTTCCAGCAGGGCATTGTGGATGGCCAGGAAAATCCCACCACCGGCATCAACATTCCCCTGAAGATCTGGACCTGGCATAAGTACCATACCGACTGGCACTACATGATCGATCCGCTCATTCTGGCGGTTAACAAGAACGTGTGGAACAGCTTCAGCAGCGAAGATCAGGAAATCCTGCGTGAATGCGCCAGGCTGGCGGAAAAGTACGGCAAGGCCTTGTCCCGTATCGGCAACGATGACGGATCAGCACTTGCCTACCTGCAGAGCATCAACATGGTTCCCGAGGTTACAGATCCGTTCGGGGACATGGAAAAGCACGGCATGACTGTGACCCGCTTCACTCCTGAGATGATTGCCGAGTTCTACGAGGCGACGAGTGCGGTGCGCGACAAGTGGACCCAGGAAATTGGGCCCGAACTTGTCAAGGCCGCAGAGGAAGACATGAAAGCCGCCAGATAGACGGCACGACATTGATTTCCGGGAGAGTTCCGTAAAGGTTCTCTCCCGGCTTGTTCATGCATGGGACGATTATGCTCAGATTTCTTAACGAGCGCCTTGAGGAGGTGCTGGGCGCGGCCATGTTGGCAGTCATGGCATGTATAGCCTTCATCAACGTCATCGTGCGCTATTGCACGAATTATTCCTTTTCCTATTCTGAGGAAGTGACCGTAAACTTCTTTGTCTGGATAGTGCTGCTGGGTACGGCACGCTCATTCAGAGAAGGCGGCAATTTCTGTATGAATCTGCTGTATGACTGCTTTCCCGGGACTGGCAGAAAAATTCTCTACCTGTTCAGCGTACTTTGCTCGCTGATTTTTTTTGCAGCTCTGTTCTGGACTGGTCTTGTGGAAGTCATTGACGAGATAGAACTCAATGTCGTCTCTGAAGCACTGGCCATTCCGGTCTGGATTTACACTATCTGCACGCCGCTGCTGTCACTGCTCATTGTCGTCCGCATACTGCAGAAATGTGTGGAAGACTTCCGCAAGAAGACATACTAGGGGGCTTCCATGGATTTCGCCTTTTTGAATGATCCAGCGCTCTGGCTGCTGATTCTTTTCCTCGTCCCTCTTGCGCTGCGTGTGCCCATCGCTATCTCCCTCGGCGTCTCAGCTCTGGCCGTGGCCTGGTTCTGGGACATCGGCGTGGACATGATTTCCTACAATTTCTTTGCCGGCGTTGCCAAGGTGCCGCTGCTGGCCATTCCCTTCTTCATTCTGGCCGGCTACATCATGGAGCGGGCAGGTATAGCCGCTCATATCGTACAGCTGGTGGAGACTCTTGCTGGCAATGTCACCGGCGGCCTTGCCATGGCCACCATCGGCGTGGCTACATTCTGGGGAGCTGTGAGCGGATCAGGTCCCGCAACGGTGGCGGCTCTGGGGCTCATTCTCGTTCCGGCCATGGTCAAGAGCGGTTACGACAAGCCTTTTGCCGCAGCGACTATGGCTGTTTCTTCAGGCCTGGCCATTATCATTCCGCCAAGTATTGCCTTCATTGTCTACGGCGGCATCACGGGCGTGTCCGTCCCGGCTCTTTTTGCAGCAGGATTTGCGCCAGGCATCCTCATAGCTGTCGCTTTGATGACCTCCGCCTATATCACCTCCCGCAAAAAGGGCTACCGCGGAAAACCCAGGCATATTTCCGTGCTCAGGGCTGTACGCGAAGCCTTCTGGGGGCTTATGACTCCGGTCATCATTCTGGGCGGTATCTACGGTGGTGTCTTTACACCTACTGAGGCCGCAGCCGTGGCCATTTTCTACGGACTGTTCGTAGGCATCTTCATCTACCACACCATCAACAGTCTGTCCGTTTTTATGAGCGTGCTGATAGACTCGGTCAAGGCCACAGCCGTCATCATGTTCGTGGTCAGCTGCGCCGGTCTCTTTGGCTGGGTGGCGAGCACCGTAGGTCTGGTGGAACGCGGCTCGGCGGTACTGCTGTCCACGACTGATAATCCGTGGATGCTCCTGCTCCTCATCAATATCATTCTGCTCATTGCGGGCATGCTGCTTGACGCCATCTCCATTTTCTACGTCATCCTGCCCTTTCTGCTTCCCATCGTGGCCCACTTCAACTGGGATCCTGTCTGGTTTGGCATCGTGATGACCATCAACCTTGCCGTAGGTCAGGTAACGCCGCCAGTGGCCGTGAACCTCTACGTGGCCGCGAAGATAAGCAACCAGACCATTGAGGACATCACGCCGCCTGTTATCCCCATGATTTTTGCCACGCTGATCGTACTGGCGATTATCGTCATCTTCCCGCAGATCACGCTCTTCCTGCCACAGATGTTCGGTTTGTAGCCGTGTGCTGTGATGTGCTGTCACACTGAAATGAAGATCGTCCTTCAGCCGGCAGCCTGTGTTTGCGGCAGGTGGAGATACTGTTCCGAGCATCCCGCCGCAATGTTCCGGAGCTCCTGGTCAGCCATCTTGTCGTGATTGGGAAAGACCTCAAGACTGTGTCCGGGATGCCCGGGGTTCTTTCGCAAGTTTGTCCCCCGGTCAAATCCTGGATGGCGGCAGATGGCAGTTTGGGGACGTCGGACGCACGAGCTTAAGCCTGCAATGCGGCAGCGAGCTCCTCTGCCGTATTCAGAAATTGAAGGAGAGCCCCGCAAAAAATCCTTGAGCTCCTGTGTTACGGCAGCCTTGTCAGAGTTTCGCACAGGCCTCCTGTACTGGCAGCAAATCCAGCTTCACAAGTGCTTCTCAATCCTTGGCGGATGCTGCCATGCCACGGAAAATCTGGCACAGCTTCCGGCGCCAGGCAGGTACTCTGGAGCAAGGACATGCCCGAATCTACGCTCACAGACATTGTGTAAGACCTTCGGAGGCGAAAGCCGGAGAGACTGCGATGGAAGAAGCTCGAATCTCCCTCCTTCAGGCGTGGGGAGCTGTTGCCCGTCTTTAGGCCCGATTTTCTAGCCTGCTCGTCTGAAGTTGGCCATACTGGC
>CAZJPT010000133.1:0-5448 GCA_964547835.1 uncultured Desulfovibrio sp. | reverse complement strand
CTTGAGATGGTGCTTGATGCGACCGGCATTGCACATGCCCGAAGCGGAAATGACGATGGCCGGCTTTTTGTATGTGTTGATGGCCTCTGATTCCTCACGGCTCAGCGTATAATGCAGATTAGGCATCTCAAAGGGATCTTCGCCCTTGTTAAGCAGGGCCAGCGCCTCGTCGTCAAGCAGCTCACGGTGCTGACGGAACACCTCTGTAGCTCGGATAGCCAGTGGTGAGTCCACAAAGATGTCGATATCCGCAGGCAGACGTCCTTGATGGTAAAGCTCGTGCAGGCAGTAAAGTATTTCCTGGGTGCGCTCGATGGCAAAGGCTGGGATGATGACCTTGCCGCCGCGTGCGTAGCTGTAGGCAATGGCACTGGCCAGTTCATCGCTGCTCTGTCCGGCGTCCTTGTGGTTGCGATCGCCGTAGGTGGACTCCATGAAGACGTAGTCCGCGGCTGGCGGCGTCTCGGGATCACGCACGATGAGGGCCTTGGGACGACCTATGTCACCGGAGAAGATAATCGACGTTACCTTGCCATCCTCTTCCACTTCAAGGCGTATGGAGCCCGAACCGAGAATGTGGCCGGCTTCATAGAAAATAGCACGTATGCCCGGGGCCGGGTGCAGCTCTTCGCCGAGAGGGATTGTCTGCACAAATTCGATGGTTTTGCGTGCGTCCTCAGTCTCATAGATGGCCGATGGAGGATTCTTGAGTCCGCGCCGGGAGTATTTTCTGGCCTCATACATGGCCTCCATTTCCTGGATGTGCGCACTGTCCTCAAGCATGATGGAAATGAGCTGGCCTGTGGCCGGCGTACAGTATATGGCTCCGGTAAAACCGTTTTTTACCAGCATGGGCAAAAGGCCCGAATGATCAATGTGGGCATGTGTGAGGAGCACAAAGTCAATGTTTTCCGGGTCATAGATGGAAAAGTCGCGGTTACGCTTTTCAACAGCCTTGTTGCCCTGATGCATGCCGCAATCAATGCAGAATCTCCGCCCGCAGGCCTCAATGACAAAGCAGGAGCCGGTCACTGTCTGCGCTGCCCCCAGGAATTGTACTCGCATAGAACCTCCGCTGTGTGAATGCAGGCCGGGAATAGGCCGCATGGCCTTGTGAGAGAACGCGTCTAGTGATTCGGCGCATCCATTGGTTGGCATAATACATGACTGATATCAAAATGCAAATATATATGTATAAACAAATAATATTTTGATACTAATGATTTATGTAACTAGCTGGATGGTATACAATGCATTTCTTAGAGATGAACTAAAAAACTAATTACAAACTCGGTAATGAAAAGTGCGGCAGGGGAACTTGATATCCCCTGCCGCGACAATATGTCATGCTGTTGTCAACGTATGTAACCGTCTCGTCGCAGAGTGCTTTCTGTTCCTTCAAGGGCAGTGTGATACAGATTGGCTCCCTTGAGATTCGTCTGTCCGAGCACGGCTTTGTAGAAGTCGGCGGCGTGAAGATTTGTCTCCATCATATCGGCTTCTACAAGTCGTGTACGACGCAAAGAGCCAGCGTGTAGAGCAAAACGGCGCAAATCCGCCTTTTCGAGATTGCAGTGCATGATCTGCGCTTCTGGTGCTTTGCAACCGGCCAGGGATGCGTTGGGGAATTCGCAGTGATCGATGACTGCACCGGGCATGGATGTGCGTCGTGCGCGCAGTTTGGCAAGACGACTCTGTGTGCAGCACAGCCTCTCTAAGCGGCAGCCGTCAAATGTCACGTCTTCGAGGTCACATTGCAGCATGAAGCGCATATTCTCAGCTTCTAAGTCCGTCATGCGCAGTGCGCCGCCGGTGCACTTCTGAAAACCTGCTTCTCGCCAGCATCCGCCCTGAACGTGGACGGAATTTATATCGCATGAAATGAAAGTCGTCTTGGTCAGCGAGCAGTCGCGCAGCGTCACGCCCTGCAGACGTCCATCTTTCAAGGTGGCCAACTCAAGGGTGGCCAGCTCGATCATTCCGCTGAAGCTCGACTTTACAATAGTGACAAGCTTTAGGACGGCATCCTGGAAGTCCGTGTCCTCAAATCGCACATCATTGCATTGTGCAAGCTCAATACGGCAATTGTTCAGCCGCGTGCGCGTCAAGTCGCAGCCAGTTAACGAACACATGTGTATGGAAGACCCAGCAAGATTGGCGTCACTCAGATTTACACCTGTGAGTATGGATTTTTCCCAGCGCACACCACTGAGATCGCAACCGGAGAGGTTGACATTCTCAAGGAAGCTGTTTTGCAGATCCATGCCACGCAAATCCTCACCGGACAGGTCCAGATCTTTAAGACTGATGCCATCGCCTCCGCTGCGTAATTTTGCAGCATCTGGCGGGGCGGCATCCGGCTGGAGAATACGCTCGATACCAGGCATTTTTCGAGCCCATTCTGGCAAATCTTCAAGTTCAAGACCCTTTTTATTTTGCATGGCAAGGGCTTTGCTGAGCTGGGCGCGTCCTTCCTCATCGAGACGGCGCAGCCGTTCAAGACCGTCAAGATACATAGCCCGGGCCTCGGCCACCTTTTCTTTCATTTCAGGTCCCTTCATGGAAACCATTTTTTTCTCCATGATATCAAGGCGGCGTAGAACCTCGGGATCTGGTTCGGTCGGAAATGGTGTGGCCAGCACTTCCTCAACAGTTTTTTTAGGAATAGAGATGGGTTGTTGACCCGAGTCTGTAAGAACCTTGTTAGCCTTGTTTATGATTTCATCCAGCTTAGCATCGAAATTAGCTTTGCGTTCGCCGATGATTTTGCTGATGCGATCATTGAAGCGTTTTTGTATACCCTTCAAGTCGATCTGTGGGATTTGTATTCGCAGTTCGGGCACGCCGTTCTTTCCCGGCACCACCGACTTGACAGGTTCGGGAGCGGGCAGTTCTTGTTTTTTCAGCATCTCGCACAGCCACTGCCGTATGTCCAGCCCCAGCTTTCTGGCGCCGGCCAGAGATGGAGCAGCCCACTTGAGAGGCCAGGAAACTGGAAGAAGGCGCTGCTCCGGAGATATTGTGCCGGTTACGCCACTCCAGCGAGCGGCCAGTTCCTCAGCACGTGCAGCTACACGGTCCTCGTCCCATCCAGGACCAGTTGGTGGCAGACCGTCATTGTGTGCTTCAGGAACGAGTGGCGGCACAGGCCAGAAAAGAACAGGAGCTTCTGCAATACCGTTCTTCACCTGGTCAGGCAGTTCACAATCAGGGCTTGTGGTCAGGAGTATGCTGAACAAATCACCTGCCTCGGCGTAGAGCAGCCAGGCCGTGAGCGGATCCGTACACAAAAGTACTGGTTTGATAGTGATGGCCGCGAGGAGTTGTGCGGCAGGCTTTGAGCCGGGCATAATCCAGTCGTTGTCAGGCAGAAAAAGCTCTTCGGACTTGTCAGACACAGGACGTACGGCAAGTGCGCGACATTCCTTGCCCTCAAACCAGGGCACAAGCAATCCTTGCGGCAGAAGCAGACGCCCTTCCTCATCCAGAGTGTCCGCGGGCAGGACATCAGGGGCAAGTCCCCACTCTTCCGGATTAATGCGGACAGGGATTTCACAAAACCCCAGCAGGGTGTTATTGACGTCCTGCAGACGCAGTCCCGACTGAGTCAGAAGATTCACACATTCTTCGGATTCATCTGTTGTTTTTATGAAAAGATTTTCATCTGAAAGAAGCTTTAATGTCCGGGCGCTCCAGAGATTTTCTTCCGTATTACGCGCAAGATTTTCCTCAGCCTTGGCTCGTGCGATATCAACTTCTCTCCTGTAGTTGGGAGCCACATTCAGCTCATCGAGTTGTTTATTTAAGTCAGTCAAGTGGTCGAATGGTTGTTTTTTGGCGTTGGCCACGGTCGTGTCCAGTTCACGAAAGCGTGCTTCTGCATTGTCCAGACGTGGCAATATGTCCAAAAATTTCTGACGCATGCCATCAAACATTTTTGGATCAAGTCTGACTTTGTGTCCCATTTGCTTGCGGAAGTCACGTATTTGCTGACGCGTCTTATCAATGTTGTCCAGTGCTTTCTTTAAGTTGTGACGGGCCTTGGCAAGCTGAGCATAAGGCGAAATGTGCAGTGAGGGGGCCAGGCCTGTGACCCGGTCCAGAGCCAGGTGCATGTCTTCTTCCAGTGTACGCGTGAACGCGCATGCTTCGTTAATGCGTTTATCAGTATCTGGAGGAAACTCGAAGGGGGGGACCTCCACGGGCTTGATGCGACGCCGCTGTTCCTCAAGCCAGTAGGTGATGTTTGTCTCAGGCGCATCAGCGTGTTCAACGACGGGGAAGAGACGGATAACGTCACTGTATTCGTAGTCAAGGCATGGAAGAACAGTCCGATAGATGACAAGTCCACGTTCAATGGATGGAAAGAACCATACTGTCTCCATGCGGCAAGCGCATTCTTCAAAACTTGTGTCTGGCGCATCTTCCTGAACGGGACGCGTAAGGCCACAGGTTACAGGTGCGGCGATTCTCGTAGCAAAAACACGCACTTTGAGCCGTGGCAGCCTGCCGATGAGAACAGGCTTGTCGGGGTGTAGTCCTTCAAGTCTGAAGCTTTCGCCCCCTGCAAAAAATCCAGGGAAGCGTGTATCCTTGTCCTTGCCGTAATCCTCTGGCAGACGCTGGCTTTTCTGGGCCAGCATGAAGAACTCGGGCTTAATGTCAGCGGGAAATCCGGGCCAATATTGCTCGCGCCAGGTGCTGTCATATGTTCCCGCAAGAGCCAGTCTGGAAGGAGTATCACCGGCGATGGGCATGGGGCAGGCAGGGATAGGACGCAGAATACCGTCGGTGATAAGTCCTGTAGAGGGATCTTCTACCTGAGGTAGAGGAACCCTTTTTTCCCCCCATGGCATCAATATTCTTTCCATACCCGCGCCGACCGTGTTTTCGGGAAAATCGGGACCGCCAAAAGCTGACGCCCAGGTCAGCGGAACCATCGTAACAGGTTCTGGTTGAGAGGGGTGTTTAAATGTGTCGTCTAACCAGTAACGCGGACCAAAGACGGCAAAACGCCTGTGTACCGGACCGACTTCAAGAATAACCTGGCCTCCATGGGCAGGAATTTGGTTGGGCGCGTACCAGTTACCTGCGAGAAGAACCTCGCCGCAGGGTTTTGGAAAACCTGGATCGAGAAAACCTCCTTCGCCAAGTTGCGCGGAGCATTGCGGCCAGAGTTCCTGTTCTGGTAAAGAGCGATCAGGATCGTCGAGAGCAAAGTAGTGGAGAACGGCGACTTGCAGATGCCAGACGCCTCCAGTAGCCACTGGCGAAAACAGGATTCCGGTATTGCTGTCTTTAAGTACTTGCATTATAAATAATATCCTTAATTCCCGCGGTCCTTGGTCATTTTCCATATATGAAGAATTCTTGATATGGCAGCCAGCTCTTTGATGTGGCTGCATGAACATACTGCCAGGCGCTTTTTTGGGGGGATTATGGCTTCCC
>CAZJPT010000132.1:0-5449 GCA_964547835.1 uncultured Desulfovibrio sp. | reverse complement strand
TGCGGCTTTTGGGAGAACAACACAACAGTGTCCGGCTGCTGGTTATGATTGCCCCTGGCACTCTCCCGGAAGTATGCGACAGGGAGCAGTCCTTGATATGGAAAACGCCGCCTGAGGCGCATGCCATATTGTCATAAACGTTGCTAACTCTTCAGCATAACAGTATTTACCATGTTCGTAAAATGTTCAAAGTATTGTTAATTTATTGATATTCATGATTTTTTTACTCAGCTCCCTGTGCTGCAAGACTTGCCGCCGCACCTCACTGTGCGCTTGCGGCTTTTGGTGAACAACACAACAGTGTCCGGCTGCTGGTTATGATTGCCCCCTGGCACTCTCCCGGAAGTACGCGACAGGGAGCAGTCCTTGATTTGAAAAAAGCCGCCTGGGGCGCATGGCATATTGTCACAAACATTGCTAACGCTTCAGAATAACAGTATTTACCATGTTCACAAAATGTCTATAATATTGTTAATTCGTTGATATTCATGATTTTTTTACTCAGTACCCTGTGCTGCAAGGCTTGCCGCCGCACTTCACTGTGCGCTTGCGGCTTTTGGTGAACAACACAACAGTGTCTGTCTGCTGATTATGATTGCCCCTGGCACTCTCCCGGGGGTACGCGACAGTGAGCAGTCCTTGATATGAAAAACGCCGCCTGGGGCGCATGCCATATTGTCACAAACATTGCTAACGCTTCAGAATAACAGCATTTACTATGTTCACAAAATGTCTATAATATTGTTAATTTATTGATATTCGTGTTTTTTTACTCAGTACCCTGTGCTGCAAGGCTTGCCGCCGCACCTCACTGTGCGCTTGCGGCTTTTGGTGAACAACACAACAGTGTCTGTCTGCTGGTTATGATTGCCCCCTGGCACTCTCCCAGAAGTACGCGACAGGGCTTAAAGATCTTGAGTTTTGAAGCGGACACAGATATGACATTGGCTCACCTCCTCCCTTTGCAATCCGCTTTCCATGGTGAATCAATGCTTGACGTCATCCGTTCCAACGCCCAGTCCTTCTGGGTTAAAGTTGCTTTCGCAATTATCATTCTTGTCTTTGTCTTCTGGGGCGTGGGAAGTTTTACCGATTCCGGGTTTGTCAACGTTATCGGGACGGTAAATAACGAACCTATTACCTACCAGCAGTTCGAGGAAGCCTACCGTGAGGCCGAGTACTCCATCACTCAGAATCAGCGCGGTGTGAAGCTGACCAGTGAGCAGAAGACCCAGCTCGGACGCGAAGTTTTTCAGAGGCTCGTCACTAAGCAGCTTATCTCGCAGGAGGCCAAACGCGTTGGACTTGGTGTCTCTCCCTACGAGCTGCGCATGTACGTAGGCTCAATGGAAATGTTCCAGGATGAAAAGGGGCGCTTTAACCCCGAGACCTACAAAAATATCCTGCAGGCCAGGCGCCAGAGTGCCGCTGTCTTTGAAGCGGATCTTGCCCGTCGCATCATGCAGGACCGCATGGTGATTTATCTGACTGCAAGCGGCTGGATGGATCCTGACGAACCCAGAAAGCGCTTCAACTTTCTGCGTCAGAGCCGCGTGGTAGACTACGTCTTCATCTCCGCGGATTCCGAACTGTCTGCTTCCGCCATGCCTGACGACGCTGCCGTGGCCGCCTATTACGAGGAGCACAAGACGAACTACATCATTCCTCAGAAGGCCGACGTTCAGTACATCGTGGTAGACCCGTTCAAGTCGGTCAGTCCTGATACCATCAGCGATGAGGAAGCCAGAAGCTGGTATGAAAAGAACAAGGATAGTTTCTTTGAACCAGAATCCGTCAATGTTTCCCACATACTTGTCCCGTTGCAGAGCGACGCCAGTGAGGCGCTCATTCAGACCGCAATGGAAAGAGCGCAGCAGATCAGAAAAGAAATCCTTGATGGCAGACCATTTGACGAAGCTGCCGATGCATATAACGGACCCAGTGCAGCCGATTCTGGAGGCAGTCTGGGCTGGATTACTCCCGGCATGACTGTGCCGGAATTCGAAAAGGCAGCCTTCGCAGCGGAAAAAAATGTCGTCACGGAACCCGTGCGCAGTCAGTTCGGCCTGCATCTCATTCTTGTAAACGACACAAAAAAAGCTACACTCAAGACCTTTGAGGAAGTACAAGGGGAAATCAAGGCTAATCTTGCCGGCCTTGCCGGTCGTGCGGGTCTGTCTGACCTGCTTGACGATCTCACCGAGGACAACATTCTGGGCCGCGATTTGAATGAGGTAGCCAGTAAGCGCGGTCTCTCCTGCCAGACTACAGGTTTGCTCAGCAGTGTTGAGCTGCAGCAGAAGCTTGGCATTACCCCAGATGGGGCCTCAGCCATCATGATGTCTGCCCCGAATCAACCAGTAGACACGCCGCTTGAGGCCGGCGAGAACTATCTCATCGTGCGCGTTGTCGCTACATCGCCCAGCTCCTTCCAGCCTTTGGACGATGTGCGTGAGGACATCATCAAACGCTTTCGCACGCATGAGGGACTGGGCAAGGCCCGTTCCTTGCTTGAGGAAACGCTTAAAAAGGGCCCGGACGCCATCCCCGCGGAATGGATCAAGGAGTCCGCTCCTGTTGAGCGGGGAGGCAGTCTGGAAAACTTCAAGCCTCAGGCCAATCTTGACGAAGCCATTTTCAAGGCCGAGACAGGCACGTGGCAGAATACAGTCTATTCTGTAGTCGATGACAAGGGTGAGGGAGCGCTCATCTTCCGCGTCAAGCGTGTTGTTGACGCCCCGGAAAGCGAATGGCCGCAGCTTGAGCAAATTATGACCGAACTTGCTGCGAGCGAGCGTTCACAGGGATTGATACAGGAGTTCTTGCGGCAGCTCTTTGACAAAAGCAAGGTCGAGATACGCAATCAGGACATCATCGACCGCAAGAACATGTAGGAAAGAAAAGTACCAGAAGCTGCCTGAAGAATGACACTTTCAGGCAGCTTCTCATATTCTGCAATGATTTTCCGCTTGCCGCGGGTGTTCTCTAGGGAGACGAAAAAATTATGTGTGGTATCGTAGGCTACGCCGGTCACAGACCGGCTATCCCACTTGTTGTCGAGGCACTGCACAGGCTCGAGTATCGTGGTTATGATTCTTCAGGCGTTGCTTGCGTACAGCAGGAAAAGATCCACGTTGTCAGGGCTGAAGGAAAACTGAGTAAGCTTGAGCAGCTGCTTGACCAGCAACAGCCGTTTACGGCTACCACTGGCATGGGGCATACCCGCTGGGCCACACACGGTGCTCCAGCCGTACGTAACGCACATCCTCATACGAGCAACGACGGCACGCTGGTTCTGGTGCATAACGGCATAATCGAGAACTACCTGGAGCTTAGGAACGAGCTGTTGTCCAGGGGCTATATCTTCCATTCAGACACCGACACGGAAGTGCTGGTCAATCTCATCCAGGAGTGCCGCAAAAATGAGCCTGATGTACAGAAGGCCTTTGCCGCCGCTCTGTCCAGGGCTCATGGCGCCTACGCTGTCTGTCTCATGGTGGATATTGAGCCTGACACTTTCTATGCAGCACGCATGTCTGCCCCTCTTATTCTCGGTGCAGGCGTAGGCGAAAACTTCGTAGCGTCCGATATTCCTGCCTTTCTGCCTTATACGCGCAAGGTTGTCTTCCTTGAGGACGGAGAAATGGCGCACGTAACGCGTTCCGGTTACGAGGTGCGCCGTATCACCGACTTGAGCCTCGTGAAAACTACGGAACAGACCATTGAGTGGGACATACAGGCTGCGCAGAAGTCAGGTTACCGCCATTTCATGCTCAAGGAGATTTTCGAGCAGCCCAGGGTCATTCGTGACGGCTTGACAGGCCGCCTCAGCAATGAAGGCGACAGCGTTCTGCTTCAGGAGCTGGACAAGCTGCCCATTCCCGCAAGGCTGACTATTGTGGCCTGTGGTACCAGCGCCCATGCTGGCATGTGGGGGCGCCACATTATTGAATCCATGGCAGGCATCCCGGTACAGGTGGAGATAGCCTCGGAGTACCGCTACAAGGAGTGCCTGCTTCTCCAGCCGAACGAAATGGGCTGGGTCATCAGTCAGAGTGGTGAAACAGCCGACACTCTGGCAGCTTTGCGCCGTGCCCGCAAGGCCGGCGTCACTGTGCTTGGTCTGTGCAATGTCGTGGGCTCATCCATTGCTCGCGAGGCTGACTCAGTGCTCTATACGCAGGCCGGACCAGAAATCAGCGTAGCCTCAACCAAGGCCATGTGCAGCCAGATGCTGCTGCTGACTCTCATGGCTCTTTACTGGGGCGAACGCAGCAATATGGTTGACAGGGAAAAACGGGAGAGCCTGTTGCGCACGCTGACGGCACTGCCGGCCATTCTCGATGATGCGCTTCCAGACATGCACGCCCGGGCCCGTATACTTTCGCGTAAATATGCTCAGGCACGTAATTTCTTCTACCTGGGCCGCGGACACTGCTATCCCCTTGCTCTGGAAGGGGCGCTGAAACTGAAGGAGCTTTCCTATATCCACGCTGAGGGCTACGCCTCTGGCGAGATGAAGCATGGTCCCATTGCGCTTATCGACATCACTTTTCCGACCTTCGCCATCTGCCTCAACGATTCCCTTCTGCCCAAGGTCAAATCCAATATCGAGGAAGTACAGGCTCGTCAGGGACGCGTCATTGCCCTGACTAATGAGGGAGTTGATGTGCCTGCCGAAGATCTTTGGATGGTTCCAGAGGTTATTGGCCTGCTTGCCGGATTTGTCGTTCTGCCGGCGCTGCAGCTCTTCAGTTACGAGATGGCCGACTATCTTGGCAAGGATGTTGATCAGCCTCGCAACCTGGCCAAAAGCGTGACTGTGGAATAACTCGTGTCAAGCGCGAGAGGATGAGCCCACTCTGAACGCGAGATGGTTTAAGTAAAGACTTCCCAATCAGTTGCACTCTGTCCAAAGGACGGTATTCTTGCAAGCATGATCGCGGCGACTGTCTGGCGGTATCGTTTGACAGCTTTTCCCGTCTTTGGCAGGGCAGTAGCTGAAAAATTCGTAGCTACCCGGCTTCTGTCATGTACTTTTGTTGTTCGGCCTGCTCCCCGGGTGACAACTCGTTGGGTAAATGGCCAGTCAGGAAGTCGTCTGGAATCGACAAAAGGTCAATAAACTCAGGTGATTTGCCAGAGTAAAGCGCACCAGGAGCTTCGTGAGTCGGCAGTCCATCTTAAACTCTTCCAGCCTGCGGCAGGCCTCGAGGAGAAATTTCTGAACTGAGCCCTGGGAAATGGGGATCCCGGCCTGCTCCTCCAACGATATCCGGTTGAAGGGAATCAACTGCCCGACGGACTTGACTTCCATCTTGACCGTGTCGCCATACTGGACAAGCCGCTTCACACATCTTTCGGGAAGGACGCGCAACAGGCGCTTGCCCTCGTCAGATGCAGGCCCGGTATTCCGTGATGACACGGCGGAGTTCAATGTCTATCTTCT
>CAZJPT010000131.1:0-5451 GCA_964547835.1 uncultured Desulfovibrio sp. | reverse complement strand
CGCCGGCACATTGGCCCCGGGACTATCGTCCTGTCCCTGCTCAATGGCATCACCAGTGAGGAATTCATCGAGGAAGCCTATCCCGACGCACTGGTGCTGCGCTGCGTCGCCCAGGGCATGGACGCCCTGCGTGAGGGACAGCACCTGTTCTCCTCTGCTCCGGGCCTTCTTATCATAGGTGCTCCAGCCAGCCGCCCCGAACTGAAAGCCCCCCTGACCAAAGTCATGGCCTTCCTGGCTGAGACAGGCATTCCAGCCCGGCTGGATGAGGATATCGAGCACAGGCTTTACGCCAAGTGGATGCTTAACGTCGGCCTCAATCAGACTGTCACCGCCTTCTTCGGTACCTACGGCACTACGCAGCAGCCAGGCAGGGCCCGCGACCTCTGTATTGGCGCCATGCGCGAAGCCATGGCCATTGCCGGAGCCGAGGGCGTGAACCTCACTGAGGACGATCTGAACGAGTACATCAGCATAATGGACAGTCTCAATCCGCAGAGCATGCCCTCCATGCGTCAGGATGTCCTGGCCGGCAGACCAACAGAGAAGGATCTCTTTGCCGGTACGGTCCTGGAAAAAGGACGGCGCCTCGGTATTTCCACTCCCATCAACGCCTGGCTCTGGGATGAACTGTGTAAAATTGAGGCAGGCATGGCCTGATGCTGCCCTGTAGATATGACTCGTCCCCTGCCTGCGGACTACCATTTGACAGGGACACGCACCTTCTGCCCTGATTTGTGTGTAAAGAGCAGAAAGCCGTGCTCATGGCCGTAGAGATAGAGATCCCTAGTGAGCTCCACGTCCCGACGGCAGTACTCGGCAATCTCCTCTGTTTTGCCCTCCTTCCAAAGAGCCAGCGCCTCAAGGGCGCTGCCGCTCTTGCCACATCCAAGAGTCGCCTGACAGAGATTTTCCAGAGAAACTGGATAATTGAGATGCCGGCGCACTTCGTACAGCATGTCCAGCCCTTTCAGCTCGTCCTCCAGCTTGAAATCAGCAAAGGGCTGCAGGACGTGGTAATCAAAACGGAAACTGTTGAAGCCCACCACCAGACCTGCTGAGCGCAAAAGTTCCAGACACTCGCTTACGCGCTCCTGGCTGAAGCTCAAAAACCTGGTTCCGTCCCAGACCACCACTACGCTGACGCCCATGCGATCCGCATGCTGCCAACCGCCCACTTCTTCAGCCGTGCGTCTGGTTTCCACGTCAAAAACCATAACCGGACCGTCAATGAGCGCAGGGTCTGGTCTTTCCACAATTTGCGGGGCTGCCGGCCGCAAGCACCCTGTCTCCCCGATGTCGAGCACTGTCTCCCCCTTCCCAGCCAGCAGCCGTTCCACTAAAAACAGGGCACCCTGCTTGTCCAGAGGCCTGTTCCCTGATCCGCACTTAGGCGACTGTATGCAGGAAGGACATCCCGTCTCGCATGGACACTGGGCAAGCACGCGTCGCACGCTGTCAAGGAGGTCTTCGAGATGGCCATAGGCGCCGGCTGTCAGGCCGGCCCCACCGGGCAGACCATCGTACACAAAGACTGCCGGTCCTCCTGCCTGCGCATGCATGGGCGTGGAGATGCCGCCGAAATCATTGCGGTCGGCCATGACCATAAGAGGCATTAAGCCTATGGAAGTATGCTCCAGTGCGTGGATGGCTCCCATGAAGTGATAGAAGTTGTCCTCCACCTCGCGACGGACAAAATCTGGAATACAGAACCACAACCCCTCAGTATCAAAGGTCATGTGCGGCAGATCCAGAGGCTGAATGTCCAAAAGACGCATGGTTTTGTTGTCCCGGCGCTCGTAGCCGGTGACGATCTCGGTAACGCGCAGACGCCCGAAGCAGACGCGCATGCCCCGCAGAAGACCGCTGGCCCTGGTCTCAACGATTTCCGTGGTCTTTGTCGTGCGCGTGCTGGTATGCCAGCGCACGATTTCGGGCTTGGCGCGGGCAACACGTGCTCCCAGGTCCAGTGTCTGTATGACATAGGATCTGCCGTGATGCAGGTAGACAGCGCCCTCGTGTGTTTCATGAAAGGCCCGGTGGACGTCTACTGAGCCGATGACTGCGCCATCCCCGTCCACGATCTGGAAGGTGGCCCCTGTGCCACGGAGATTGACGTCGCGCTGGGGACGCTTGCGGTGCGCCACAAGACTGTTGCCGTCAGCGCTGCGCAGAAGGATGCCGCCTTCCTCCATCTCGCGCACCACCCCGGCAACCGATGGCTCGGCCAGCCAGGGCTCGCTGCCACGCAGCGCCCATTCGGCTGCCGCACACTCAAGGTGCCTTGCAAGGATAACAGGGTTGGCGGGGTTAAGCATGGCCGATTCGGGCGGTCGCGAAAAAAGCTCCTGGGGATTGCGGGCAAAGAACTGATCCAGCGCGTCCTCACCGGCTATGAGAAAGACTACAGACTCCTGCCCCTTGCGCCCCACACGGCCGCCGCGCTGCAGCGTGGCCATGATGCTGCCCGGGTAGCCCACAAGGATACAGACGTCCAGGCTGCCAATGTCTATGCCCAGCTCCAGTGCACTGGTGCTGACTACGGCCAGCAACTCGCCTGATGCCATGCGCGCCTCGATGCCGCGCCGCTCCTCTGGCAGATAACCGGCGCGGTAGGCCGAAATACGGCCTGCATCCGGACCTGCGTGCTGCGAGACCCACAGGCTCACCAACTCTGTCATGCGCCGTGAGCGGCAGTAGACAATGGTGCGCAGATTACGGGCCATGGCTTCTTTGAGAAGGCGCGTGGCCAGAGTGGCAGGGCTTGTCTCGGGATCCAGGAAAACCATGTGCCGCCGTCCACGAGGCGCACCCGAGCGTGTGATGACGGCAGGCTCTTTTTCCAGCCCCAGGAGGAGCTGGCCCAGCTGGCCTGGATTGCCCAGGGTAGCCGTGCAAAGCACGCGTGCCGGACGGGCGTTGTAGCGGGCGCAGACGCGGTTGAGGCGACGCAGGACTCCTGCCATGTGCGATCCGAAGACGCCCCGGTAGATATGGGCCTCGTCAATGACCACCAGGGACAGGGACGCCAGAAAAGTGGTCCAGCGCTCATGGTGCGGGAGAATGGCCAGATGGAGCATCTCCGGATTGGTAATGAGCACGGCGAGGGGCTGCTTGCGCAGCCTGGCCCGCACGTGTTCCGGTGTATCTCCGTCGTAGACAGCCACAGTCGGCCGTGCGTGCTCAGGCCAGTGCAATGTCAGCTCTTCCAGCGCCTTTTTCTGATCCCTAGCCAGCGCCTTCAGAGGAAAGAGGTACAGGGCCGTTGCCTCGGGATCCTGCAGACGGCGCTCAAGAAAGGGCAGGTTGTAAACCAGTGTCTTGCCGCTGGCTGTGGGTGTTGTGACCACCACGTCCTGTCCTGCGCGCACGCGGTCCACAGCTTCAGCCTGATGAGAATACAGGCTGCGTATCCCCATAATAGACAGCACTTCGCGTACAACTTTGGAGAGCGGACGTCTGGTATCGGCCAGTATGGCGGGCTCCGCTGGCAGTATGTTGTGCCCGGTCAGCAGACGGGCGTACTCCGGGCGGGCCAGAATGGCCTCAAGAAATTCCTGGCTGTCAGACATCATCACTGCGCTGTCTCCGATTGACTGCTTCTCCCTAAAGGAACTGCAGAAGAACAACATTATGTTTTATCACAGTAAAATTGGCGGTTAAACTGGCTATTGAGGTCAGTTTGAACAGGAAAAAGCGTCATGCTGCCTTAACCCAGTTCCTTACGAAAAAATGCGGTGCCTCTTCTATCCCGGCCTGATGGACACGGCAAGACCAGGTTCCTGCCCTTCTCCAGTGGGCGTGCTGCAGGAGGTCGTCTTACTGCCTGAGCCAAAAGTAAAAAAAGGAGACATGGATCGTGTGTGACCCAGCCTCCCGAAGTATCTTTTCGCCCTCAGGCTTCCTTAACGGGCTATGGAATGGGTAATGAAGACCTTCCAGCCATTTTGCAAAGGAAGTTCGGCGTCAAGAGCATCGTACCTCTGGTATTTGACGCAGTTGTTAAGGCCGGCCGAAGCACAGTACAGACCTACGTTCTGAAATATGGCGCCAACGTGCATTGGGGAGAACTGCTCAGCTACGGGAGCGGCGTAGAGCAGGATGCAGCCTGAGTTGTCAAAGGTGGCTCGTCTGTCTTCCATGAGCACACGTTTGAGAGCATGCTTTTCTGGCAAATAGAGCCACACCCCATCGGGTAGCACGGCGTAGACCTCGATCTGGCGACGATTCATGGCCGTTGGCGTCACATGCTTGCCCTTTGCGTCATTAATAC
The DNA here is from genome assembly GCA_964547835.1 of uncultured Desulfovibrio sp. Classification (GTDB taxonomy): domain Bacteria; phylum Desulfobacterota; class Desulfovibrionia; order Desulfovibrionales; family Desulfovibrionaceae; genus Desulfovibrio. The sequence continues at coordinate 1,178 of CAZJPT010000131.1, read as the reverse complement.
CCCAGGCGGCCCAGAGCACGTTGCTCAACTGCTCTGTAGTGAGCTCGCGTTTCCCGGGCCTGTGCTTGCTGCGGCGCGCATTGAGACAGGCCATCAGCGGACGTCCCCCCTCGCGATCTGGATCCGGCAGGGCGATCTCCTTGCCGTCTGCGGCAGCAGCCGCCGCCCTGACGGGGGTGGGACCTGAAAGAGTCAGAGCAGCGGCAGCAGCCGCGCTCATTCCCAGAAAGGTTCTTCTGTCCATACGATATCCTCACTCTTTTGTGCAGGGCTGAAGCCCTTGTTCAATTTGTATCATGGACAAAGACTGCCATCTTGTCAAAGTCCTCACAAGCGTTTCAGGGCTGACAAATGAGGATTTGACGAAATTTTTATCAAGCTGGTAAAGAGGCGGCTCTGGCATTCTCTGCCCTCTCCATCTGCCCTTTGCTCCAACATAAACTTTTGCAATCATCTTCATCTCAGTAACGGAGCCAAAGTGAGGCTGCAGGCTGCAGCATTGACACTTTCTCACAGCACTCCCTGCTCAGCAGATCTCTAGCAGCGGAAGTGAAGTTTTGTACATGATATTCAGCGTCGTGACGCCATGTGTCAAGATGAAGCAGCGCGTATCGAGCCACCTGCTGCCGGCAGCTTCCTCCAGGCTGTGGATACCACCTGCGCAATGGAGCCATGAGGCCAGGACGTTTCCCGACTGTTTCCGGATCGAAAACCGAGCCAGGCAACACGTTCAAGCCCTGCGTCTCATAACGGCCATATCCCTGTATCCGTTCACGGGGTGGGTAGGGTAAAAAAAACTGCCGGTATGGGGGTGGTGCTCCTACGGGAAATCATGTTACAGGTAGTTCATGAGAGAGACGATTGAAAGCATGAACGGTTGTCTTCCTAGTAGAGAGACGACTGCGAAGCTGTCCCCTGAAGAGGTGGCCGCTCTCTATAACTCACGTCTCGAATCCCAGAGGGTAGAGTTCGAAGCTCGTCTTGAGAGGACGTCTCAAAACGCACAAGATTATACATAAAAGCACTATGTTAAGATGGTGTATCCAGAGTTTTGAGATCTCCTCTGAATCTCAGAAGCAGCAGTATGAAGCACGCCTCACGGAGATGCAGAAGGAGAACAACTCTCTCAAGCGTAAGCTCAACACGAATTCGAACAACTCAGGAAACCCGCCCTCCAA
>CAZJPT010000130.1:222-5457 GCA_964547835.1 uncultured Desulfovibrio sp. | reverse complement strand
ACGGAGAAAACGCTGCATGAGCCGCTCAAACTTGTCCCCCTTGTCTCGTTCGCTCGATGCCTCGGCACGGTATTTCTCCAGGATTTGCTTGAAAGCTCCCATGCTGCACCCCTTTGTTAAGATTTCTGGCTAATTTCGCACGTTCACGGGGACAGCGCAAGGTCAAAATTTGCCGCAACAGGGCTGACGCAGAGCCGGCGCATTTTCATGTTATCCTGCCTGAAAAAAGCGGTGCATACGCCAGGGGCCATTTCAGGTGCCGCGCCTGAACACGTCTGCCGGTTCTGCCACTGCCTGCTCATGTTCGCTCCGCTCCAAAAGCTCATCTATGATATCCTCTACCAGGTCACGCCCTGCGTCCTCAGCTGTCAGAATCTGACGCCTGCGCTCAAGCTCGGGGCGCACCGAGCCTTCGGGAAAGTGCCGGACAAGCGTTTCCAGGGCCCTGGCGCAGCCGAGCCGCTCATAAAGTCTTGTCCTGACGCGCATGTCCTCGGCCGTGGTGGAAAAAGCCCAGAGAGCCCAGGATCCGGCAGTACAGGTGAGCTGTTGTATGGACTCGCCTCTGGTAGTGCGGAAGAGCGCCACAAAGGTCGCACCGGCCGGACCTGGTCGTGTGCTGTTGCGCAGGGCCAGCCAGGCCGCTTGATTAAAACCAAAGCGCGTGCTGATTTGCTCAGCCTCACCGGCGTTGCCGGCACCCATGGCGTAAACGCTTGTTGCCAGATCCACCAGTACCCCTGGAAAATCACTCAGCTGCTGGGAATAAAGACAGATGGCCAGGTTCTGTTTGCGGGCCTCACGGCTGGCTGTGGTCAGATCCGAAAGAATCTGCCGTGAGAGAGGATTGTTCATGTCCTGACAGCTGGCCCTGTGGAACTCGTCGTAGCAAAGGCGTTTCGGACTGCTCACCAGATCCTCGAATCGTTCCCTGTGATACTCTCTGTAGGGTTCAGGAATGGTCTCAAGGTCTGCAAGGGTATTGAAAAAGTGCGCAGCGCCCACAAAGCGGGCCAGAAGGTACATGATGCCAGACTGGCGCTCAGCTGCCGGTCCACCCCTGGGCGTCACCTCGGTCAGATCCAGCCCCACCACCCTGGCCTCTCCCAGAGAAAAGCGCGTAGGTGCTGCCAGCAGCGGGTACTCGCGTATGCTCGTAGTCAGGTGGCGTGCGCATGCCTGGGGAATGGTCTCCGCTGTACCGCGCACTGTTATGCTCATAAAACGCTCGCGCAAGAGGGGATTGCTGCATTCTACCAGCACGTCGCACAACAGCGGCACTGCGTGCCGCTGTGCAAGTGAGGCCAGGCGCGTTTCACCATCCTCAAAAAGAAGTCTGGTCACCTCCCACCAGGTGGTATTTTCATCCACAGAAAATCCCCTGTCCAGAAGCCAGGCGGTAATATCCGGCTCAGGATGGGGATCAAAGCGCCTTGGCCCTTCCCCGTCAGGTCCAAGCCTGCGGTACGTGGCGTCCAAAGCCTCGCGCAGCAGATCCGTGACGCCGTCTGCAGGCGCTGTCTCATCCAGAGGTGTGCACAGCAGTGCCAGCAGGTTGACCAGAAAGGAGGCATGTCCTGGCAGGGGAGCAGGACAGCCCAGCAGCGTGTCAAAGGGATTGACGGCATGAGAGCGGGTATTGCGCAGTCTGGCAAAGACAGCCAGATGACGCTGTTCCGGAGGCAGAGCCGCACGCACAAGCTCGATGACACCGGCGCAGGATCCGCCAATGTCGATGACAGTAAGCCACGGCAGCCTTTTCTGCCCTGGACGGAGCAGAAAAAAGAAATTTAATGTGTTGAGAAAGAAGGACTTTCCCGATCCCATGCCTGCGAAACAGATCTCATTCCAGCTGGCGCACAATCTGCTGAACAGGCCCACAGGCATGGGACGGCCGTCCGGGGTGCGCAGGGGCACCTCGCCCGCGCTCCAGGGCGAGGTCGGCCTGAAAAGAGGCAGCAGGCGTACTGCGTCCGAGAGGGGCGCAAGTGCCTTGACTGCCGGCGATGCGCAGGTGGCAGCCGGCAGGGTGGCTGCGTAGGCGGCCAGGGGATCTCCAGTGACCATGGCTGTGTCGCACGAGCCCCAGGACTGCACGGCAGCGGCCAGTCTGGCAGCGCGCCGTGAGAGCAGATTTCTGGCATCGGCAAGACTGCGGCAGCGCTCGAGACGCGTCCAGGTGACAAAGGTCATCTGCAGTCCCACGCAGACCTCGCCCGCCATCTCCAGCTCGTGCAGAGCCGTAAAGGATCGGGCCAGCCGCTTGTTGGAGGACGAGGCAAAGGACAGGATGGAGGCGCAGGCCGAACGCAATCCCTGACCGCGCATGCCGTCTCCTGTGAGCAGCATGGCGCAGCGCCAGGGCAGATCCTCACGCAGCAGAGAGCGAAACAGGACCGTGAAGGGTAGTGGCGACTGCGGCGGCATGCTCATGATAAAGGGGGCGTACAGACGGTTGTCCACTTCCACATAGCGGCTCTCGTGCACCACACAGCCATTGGGCCAGATCTGAGCGGACAAGGGCGGCGCCACGAAGGAAGTGGCGTCCAGGGGTTTTGCGCCTGGCTGGGGCTGGCGCAGGGGCAGTTTGTCGCCTGGCAGACAGGGGCGCCAGTCAGGAGCAGTCCAGTTGGGCATATTGCAGGCGCGCACCACACGCGCAGCCTCATGACAGCCAGGCTCGCGCACCTGAAAGTCCAGAGCGCGCAGCTTGTCCACAAGCTCGCGCAGCACGGCCTTGTGCGCATCGCGCAGTCGTCCTGTCACGGCCCGCTGACTCTGGGCTGTCCGCCAGTCAAGGATTGGTCCCGGCTCAGCACGGGCCTCTTTGAGGGCGCGCTCGCGCTCGGCTGAAGGCAGGATCTCCGGCCTTGTCCAGACGGCAATATACAGGGATTCCGCAGCGCAGTAGGAGGCCAGGGCCCGTGCCCAGTCATCCAGCACATGCTCCAAATCCAGACCCAGGCCTGCCGCAGCCACACGCGAGGGGCGCATGAGCTCATTGACGCCGGCCCTGCTCTCCTCTGGATCGCAGGAAAAAACCACTTGCAGGGCGTGTCCCTGTCCGGCCAGAGGTGTGGCCAGTACCCGGGTCAGCTCAGTGCAGATGCGCTCGTATTCCTCGGCACCGGTAAGCACCAGGTTGCCATCCACGCAGACAAGGGACACCATGGCCCCTGTATCGGTTACCAGCACCCCGTCACCGTCTGCAGTGTACAAACGGCAGCAGGCAGGCGGGCTTATATTGAAAAAGGCTGACAGATTGCGGCGCAGGCTGTCCAGCGAAGCAAAAAAACTCTCCCAGGACATCACATCCCCCGCGTCTTCTGCGTCAATGCCCTTGTGGCCACCAGCGAGGCTATGGCCACGCCACGCGGCGCGTCGGTAACTGGCACGCGGCGTACCTGACAAACCACTGTGATGGCATTGTTGGCAATGCGGCCGCCGCTGGTTTCGTAGCTCAGCAAAAGCGGCACCTCAAACTCCCAGACCATGACCCCCTCAAGGACACCTGAGCGCGTGATCACAGGCGAGCCCTGCACCACGGCGTGCATAAGGGCGCGCTGCTGGCGCAGCAGGGGCAAATGCCCCTCATTGTCCAGGGAAAGGGCAAAACGGGTGAAGGCTGCAGGCGTAAAGTATTCCCTGGCTTCGGTGAGCTGCTCGCGCCAGTGCAGAAAATCCAGATTAAAGGCGTGCGTCACAGCTTCGGCCACCCAGTTTTTAAGGGCGGACTCGTTGAGGATGGGACGCGAAAGAGGCGTGAGAGGCAAAAGCTTCATGTCCTGACTCATGCCAAAGTACACAGGATCTGCGCGCAGCCACAGACAAAGGGGCAGTGCCAGCAGACTGACCATGGTAACGGCAGCCAGCACAAGACAGGTCAGCTGGGCACGGCGCAGGGCCTGGCGCAGATCACCCAGACTCTCGGCCACACCCAGGGCACCATGGTCCGGCCAGGCAATGGCTGTGCTGGCCCCGCCCTCCCTGCGATCCGGCTGCGGCCGTGCTGCGCGCTTTGCTGCTTTATGCGCGGCCTTTGTCTTGAAAAAACCAAACATGGCACCTCACATCAATGGTCCCTGGTGACGCCTTCCTGCTCGTCCAGCTCAAGGCACATTTTTTCCATGAAAAACCCGGATCCGGACCAGACTACGGGCCAGGCGCCGTTCTCGCCCCAGAGGGTCGAAGAAGCGTAACAGCGCGCCTTTTCGTCCCCACGCCAGTCATAAAACCAGCGCAGGGGCTGCAGGGCACTGGCAAGGCGCTCGCGCTGTGCGCGTGACGGACTGGCGCGCAAAAAGGCACCCACAACGTCGCCAAAGCGATCAGGTCGTCTTTCCAGAAGCTGTGCTGCGTCAAGGCCTGCAGGCGTCATCAGGACGCCGCGTGGCAGACCACACTCATTGAGTCGCCGCGTAAAATCCCGGCAGCGCTCGCGCATGGCCAGAGCCAGATGCCCTTCCCGTCCTGAGCCTGCCACATCCTCCCCCTCCTGCAGATAGATCTCCAACACAGCCGTCACGTGCGTCAGCATGTTAAGAAAGGACTGGGGCACGTTTTCAAGCCACAGAAAACGTCCTGGCATGGCGCCCGAGCGCAGCATCAGATCCATGTGAAGCAGCCCGTGGCAGAGCGGACAGACGGTGATCAGGTTTTCCAGATCGTTATTGGCGGCATTGTCATCAAGATGGTGCACCTCAAGTCCGCACCAAATGTCCTCAGGCACAGTGGAGGAGCGGCAGCCGCAGCCTGCGCACTCAAAGTCATCGCGCTGCAACGCCCTGTAGCGGCGGTCATTGAGACCGCCGCGCATGACATTGTCCATGACTTCGGCATGCCAGCGCGCATTGCGCACAACAAAGGCCACATCTATCATAAGGTGCTCCCTGGCCGGGGCCTGGCGGCCCCGGCACAAATCATTAAAGACCGATTTCGCTCAGCTCAGGAGAGCCGGTGCCCAGAGTTCCGGAGCCCATCTGCGCGATGGTGGCCGCCCCCAGCAGACCACACCCGATAATGATGGCCATGAAGGCACTGCCCCTGGGAGCGCCGGGCTGCTGGCTGCGCGCCCACAGCTGCCACAGGCCGAGACCCACCAGGAAAAAGCCGCACAGGGCAAAGCATGCCTGCAGCAGGGGGCCAAAACGGGTGAGCTCGGTCTTTACATTGTCGGCCATGTCGCCAAAGCTGACGGCAAGGGCCACTGCCGGCCTGAGAACGAGGCAGACCAGG
>CAZJPT010000130.1:0-212 GCA_964547835.1 uncultured Desulfovibrio sp. | reverse complement strand
ACACATGGTTTTCATGCAGGCTTTCCTCATTGCTTGCTGGTTTTGGACGCAAGGATGCATCCGTTATGTTGAAAAAAGGCTGCGGGGCTGAGCGGGAGACGCTCAGCCGCCGAAGAGTGTGTTGACCAGATCTTCCAGACTGCCCCCGAAGGTTGCGCCCAGGGCCAGAGTGAAGGTGCGGATATTGAAACAGAGCACGCCTGCGACAATGT
>CAZJPT010000129.1:0-5471 GCA_964547835.1 uncultured Desulfovibrio sp. | reverse complement strand
TGTGGCCGTGCTGGCCTGCGATATTGCCAAGGGCGCTGTACCCGTGCTGCTCTGCCTGTGGGATGACGGCGGAGCTTTTGCCTGCACCCTGGTGGCCATGGGCGCTGTCTTCGGGCATGTCTTTTCCTGTTTTATGGATTTCAAGGGCGGCAAGGCCGTTGCTACCAGCATTGGCGTCTTCCTGCCTCTGGCCTTTCTGCCCACCCTTGTTTCCTGCGTCATCTGCCTGCTGGTCATATGGCGCAGTGGCTATGTGTCCCTGGGATCACTGACGCTGCTGGGCTCTCTGCCCATCGTGCTGCTGCTTTTTAAAACCTGGTGCTACGCTCCTCTGGCCATCATTCTGCTGGCCGTGGTGGCCTGGCGCCACAAAGAAAATATTGCTCGTTTGCGTGCCGGCCAGGAAAAGAGCTGGATCAAGAGCAGACAGCAAAATAATTGAAGAGGAAAACGCCATGACAGACACCTTTCCCACCTACCGCGGGCGTATGGAGTATCGCTGCCTCGGCTGCGGCACGCGCCGTCCCGGGGACAGCCTTCTGTACACCTGCCCGGACTGCGGAGGCGTCTTCCTGCTGGAGAACACCGATTTTGACACCCTGAAGCGGCATGACGGCCAGTACTGGCGCGACCTCTTTGACAGGCGTCTGTCCACCCGCGTCACGGCCCTGCACGGCGTGTTTACCTATTATGAACTGCTCGCCCCTGTCTTTGACGAAAAGGACATTGTCTACCTAGGCGAAGCCCGCACGCCAGTCATCGAGGCCAGCCCGGCCCTGCGCGACAAAGTCGGCTGCTGTTTCGCCTTTAAAAACGACGGCCAGAACCCCAGCGCGTCCTTCAAGGACCGCGGCATGGCCTGTGCCTTCAGCTGCCTCAAATGGCTGTGCCGCAGCAACGACTGGGACGAGGTGCTCACTGTCTGCGCCTCCACCGGCGATACTTCGGCAGCTGCTGCCCTCTACGCAGCCTATGCAGGCGCACCTCTCAAGAGCGTTGTGCTGCTGCCGCACGGCCGCGTGACGCCACAGCAGCTGGCCCAGCCCCTGGGCAGCGGTGCCACAGTCCTGGAACTGCCCGGCGTCTTCGACGACTGCATGAAGGTGGTGGAAATCCTGGCCGAAAACTACCGCGTGGCTCTGCTCAATTCCAAGAATGCCTGGCGCATTCTTGGACAGGAATCCTTTGCCTGTGAAACAGCCCAGTGGTACGGCTGGGACGTGTCCGATCTGTGCGTCTTTGTGCCTGTGGGCAATGCCGGCAACATCACCGCCATCATGAACGGCTTCCTCAAGATGCACGAGCTTGGTGTCATCACCAGACTGCCGCGCCTGTTCGGCGTGCAGAGCGAACATGCGGATCCCGTGTACCGCTACTACGCGGCTCCGGAAGCCACCCGCGTCTGGAAACCAGTCAAGGTGCGTCCAAGCGTGGCCCAGGCAGCCATGATTGGCAATCCCGTCTCCTTCCCGCGCGTCTGCGAACTGGCACAGCGCTTCCAGGAAAAGGGCGGTGAGAATGCCTTCCAGGTGATCCAGGTAACCGAGCAGCAGATCATGGACGCTATGATCCAAGCCAACCGCCACGGCCACATTGTCTGCACTCAGGGCGGCGAGACCCTGGCAGGCCTCCGCAACGCCAGGACCATGGGCCTCATCGGTGACAATGAACACGCCCTGCTTGACTCCACCGCTCATCAGCTCAAGTTCAGCGGCTTCCAGAACATGTACTTTACGGACAGTTTCCCGCCCGAGTACGGTGTGACTCCGGATTCGTCCCTGGCCAACAATCCGGAGCTACTGCTGCCTGTAGCTGCACGCGAGGGTTTGTCAGTGGAGGAATTCGCCAGAATGGGCGCCAGGGCCGTAGCCGACAGACTGCAGCTCGCCGGCAAATGAGCCAGAGCCTGGGTGAATAAAAATGGTTCCGCATCAAGGAATTCTTTTTCCTTAGGCGGAACCATATCTTTTTCCCAGGGGTGCTAGGAACCCTGTGTTGCAACAGAGGGGTCACGCAGCCCAAGCAGACATTTCCAGCGTGCCAGTCCGGGATCAAGGCACAGATAGTCCGGGTCCATATCCAGGGGATATGGATGCTTCATGGCCCTGCGCACGTCCTCTACGGTTGCGGTGCGGACCAGGCCTGGCACGTCCTGCAGGGGACAAAGATCAAAATCATGATGGGGCGGCATGACTATGACCGGCAGACCACAGATGGCGGCTTCCAGTGCCGCAGTCGTCGAGTTGGAGGCCCACACCACGGGGGCTTCGGCCAGTGCCGCCGCCATGGGCTCCATGGACAGGCGAAGCTCCCCAGCCCTGTCCCCGAGCAGCGTACGCAGCCTGTCTGTCACCGGCAGGTACGGATGAGGCTTGACCGTTACCTTGCTGGCCTTGAGCACTCCTTCTCTGAGGCAGGCTGCAAGCAGCTCCAGATGCGCGTCTGTTTCGTCGGCAAAGAAGCTGGTGACTACCAGAACGCGTTCAGAATCCTGACACGTGAGGCGCCCGCTTCCGGCAAGATAGAGATAGCGCAAGGCCGAGGCACGCTCGAGACGTGCCTCCGGCACACCGGCGGAGCGCCACTGCGCGCAGGCCGAGGCACCGTTGCCAATGACAAGATCCGGCTGAAAAGTCGCTGTCTCCGGATCCGTCCATGTGGCCGGGGCGTCAAAATAACGGAAGTCTGCAGGACGTATAGCAGAGTGTTGGGCGCCATAGACCGGGCCGGTCCCGGCCTGGTGCACGGCATGGGTTACCATGCGTTCCCAGGGACAGTTTTCCATGGGAAAAACGTACCAGCGCTGCGGCCCGGCCAAACGGACGTAACTGGCCAGCCCAAGATTCTGCAGACAGCGCTCGAGACAGCGCCAGCCGCGGAAGGATTCACTATAGTCCGGGCCGAGCAAAGGCCAGAGATCGAGCTTTGAATCCTTAAAATAAAAAGCCTTGCGAGCGCGTGTCTGAACACACAGACTGGCTGTGGCAATGGAGAACCAGCGGCCCATGGCCCGGAAGATATCGCCGGCGCTTAAAAATTCCTCAAGATAATTGAACGAGACACCGCTGCAGCCACTTTTCTCAAAGCCCTCTTTCCAGGCCACGCAACGGGCCAGCGAGCCTTGCGGTGAAGGGAAGCGTATGAAAACCCAGCGTACGGGAGGGCTCTTTTCCGGCCCGGCCTGCGCGGCAAAAGCCGTATGCAGGCTCTCCCAGTAACGCGAGTGCAGGCGTCCGGCCTCAGCATCCGGGACGCTGATATTGGGAAAATAGGTGATTACCGTACCGGTTTGCGCGTCAGTGACCTTGAGATCAGTCCGCGGCAGTCGGCGCCGCACGGTCGCAAGCCAGACAACAAGACGCGCCAGAGCTCGCACTGGCGCAGGCGTGGCCGCATAGAGGCGGCGCAGAAGGGATGGTCTCTGTGCCTGCACAGTCCCTGTGAAGGTCACCTTCCATCCCCAAGCCCGGCACAGGGCACCAACACAGGCCGCCACTCGCGGCGCAAGCCCGTGCACCTCCAGGGATGTACAGCCCAGTTCCAGCAGGAGGCGCTCCAGGCAGCGCAGCCGATAGACGTCATAGAGCGCGGGCGAGACCTTGGGATGACGCTCATAGAGCAGGGATGTCCACCACATGGAGAGGGACGCCCCACCTCGCAGCCTGTCGGCCAAGGTGCCGCACCCCATGGACAGCTTCCCGGTCTCGTAGGCCCACACGGCGTGCTCGTCGCGCAAATGCGTCAACTCTCCGGCCAGACGGGCAGGCAGGGAAATGGCGTCTTCTCCGCCATCCCAGGCGTCAAAAAGAATGCGCTTGCCTTCACCCGGAGCGGGACTCGGACAGCCAGCACTGAGAAGCAGACAGTGCATTGCGGGTCAGCTCCTCCCGGCACCAGTCTTCTGTCCGGAAAACAGATCGGCGATGGCGTTCTCATAAGGCGGACGCAGCAGGCCCTTGTCCGTAATGATGGCCGTGATGTACCGAGCCGGCGTGACATCGAAGGCGAAATTGTATGCAGGCACGCCCCGTGGAGCCACCTGGCGATCCTGCATGCAGGTAACTTCAACAGGATCGCGCTGTTCTATGGGGATGCCCGTGCCATCCGGCAAATCGGGATCTATGGTGGAAACCGGCGCGGCTACGTAGAAGGGGATGCTAAAATGGCGGGCCAGCAGGGCCACGCCCAGAGTGCCGATCTTGTTGGCCGTGTCGCCATTGGCAGCGATGCGGTCGGCACCAACGACCACAAGCTGAACGCGTCCCTTGCTCATGAGCCAGGCACAGCTGTTGTCACAGGCCACGGTCACAGGAATGCTGTCCTTGCGCAGCTCCCAGCAGGTAAGCCGGGCGCCCTGCAACAGCGGTCTGGTCTCATCGGCAATAACAGAAATGCGGCGTCCCGCTTCCCAGGCGGCGCGCACTACGCCCAGGGCCGTGCCATAGCCGGCCGTGGCCAGGGCACCGGCGTTGCAGTGGGTGAGGATGCAGTCGCCTGGATGCACGAGCTCCAAGCCGTTCTGGCCTATGGCCTTGCAGGATGCGATATCATCGGCCTGAATCTGCAGGGCTTTTTGCGTGAACAGCTGAAAAACTTGATCAGGACCTGCGTCCTGATGCGCCTCCCAGACACTGCGCTGATAATCGACAGCCCAAGACAGGTTAACGGCTGTTGGTCTGCTTGCAGCAAGGTCGCTCAGCTTTTTGTCGAGACTGGCGCGCCAGTTTTCTTCCAAGGATGCCTCGTGCGCGGCCAGCGCACAGCCGAAAGCTGCACTGACACCTATGGCCGGCGCTCCGCGCACCACCATGTTGCGAATGGCCGTTATCACATCGGCCGTGGTCCGACAGAGAAAACGCTTTTCCCTGACCGGCAGGGCGCGTTGATCCAGTAAGTCAAGGACAGGTTTTGCCGCATCAAAGCGGATATGGTCTTCCATTGGGATACCGTTGCAGGGGGCCATCATTATGACGGCCACAAGGGGGGAAAGGGCAGTGGATGATGTGCTGGCAGGATCGTTATTCCCGAATCTTTTTTGACACTCCCCACACCTTAAAGGCGGGGAATTCGAGCTTTTTCCATCGCAGCCTCCTTGGCTTTCGCCTCCGAAGGTCTTACACAATGTCCATGAGCGCAGATTTGGGCATGTCCTGCCCTTTTGTTATTTTATACAGCATACAAATATCTTACGCAAGCAAAAATGGGTCTTGCAAATGCTGTGTGGTAAGCAAGATTCATGCCATATCTGTAGAACTTTCTACAAATAAATTTCTTGGATATATTTAGAGGAGATCTCAAAACTCTAGATACACCATCTTAACACATTGCTTTTATGTACAGCATTGTGCGATTTGAGATGTCCTCTAAAAAGCAAGTATTTGTATTGATGTTGAAATAAGTAAAAAAAAAGATAAATTAAAGACTTCCCAATCCGCTGCAATCACCGAAAGCCCAAACCTGACCAATATCCA
>CAZJPT010000128.1:0-5487 GCA_964547835.1 uncultured Desulfovibrio sp. | reverse complement strand
CCATCTTAACACATTGCTTTTATGTACAGCATTGTGCGATTTGAGATGTCCTCTACATCCTTTCCCCAATGGGAAAATGTCTGTTGTCAGTGAAAGTCAGGTGCTCGCGGTTATACCCGTAGTACTTGACTGTAAGAGGAGATCTCAAAACTCTGGATACACCATCTGAACACATTGCTTTTATGTACAGCATTGTGGGTTTTGAGATGTCTTCTGAAAGTTCTCCAAAGCAGATGCATGCATTTGTTGGACAGGAGTATTGCACATGGTAAATATAAACAATGGAACCGATGAACATTTGCAACTAAACTGTAGTGCAATTTTTGAATAATAAAAAATTTTTTATTATGTACTAGGGGGGGGGTAAATGTCAAGTCATTTTTTAAAAAAATTTTTTCAGGGCCGATGAAGAGGGGTTGCCGCAATTTTTACTGAACCGGTCAAGTGGCAGACCTGGCGTTCTCTGCCCTTCCATCTGCCAGCACATGCCGACACAAACCATCGCAATCAGTTTCAAAATTCAGGCAGAGGGCGGCAAAGCCGGGCTTTCAGCCCTGGCATTGACTCGTTTTCGTAGTACACCTTGCTCCGCAGCCCCTGGGCGGCGGAAGTGAAGTTGTACATGACCTTGTTCAGCGTTGTGACGTCACGCAAGCAGTTGTCGTTCCTGCAATACACATGGCCCTGCTCATACGTGACGTCGAAGACCCGGTGCAGCTTGTTCTTGATGCACCAGTGCCTTCTGATGATGTGGAGGCGCCACGGGGCTGTCCTGATCTCAACCCGGGGAAAAGATGAAGCAGCGCGCTTCTACAGACTTGTTGCCGGTGGCTCCCTTCTGGCGTGTGACTACCACCTGCGCAATGGAGCCGTTTATGAGGTCAGGCCATTTCAAGGCGGTCTGCGGCTCGTGAATCGAGCTTGGCAACACGCAAAAGCCCCTCATCGCATAACGGCCGTGTCCCTTGTCGAGCCGGACGGGCGTCTTCGCCAGATGCTCGTTATCTGGGGGCATCGAACGCTATGCGGATTTTGTTCTGCATGCCGGGCTGATTGCCCTTGATGGTCATGCATAAGTCCGTCCCGGCCTCGATGATGCACGCTCGACGAGTGTGTATGGCAGCGGCGGTGATGCTGGCATTTGGGGTGTCCTGCCTGCGGCACAGCTGTGTCACGTGAGAGGATTTCGTGTCTCTTGTCGCCCGCCAGCTTTTGAGCCTTCACGACGGTGAACTCTGGTCACGCGGGGCATGAGTCTTGCGTAAGTGGCTTCACTCTGGCAGAATTCCAACATGCACGGGAGCCTGAAACCTCCCGGCACAACCTGAATAACGGAGGATCCGGCAAGCGGGTGGAGTCATGGCACATACCCTCATTCTCGTTGACGTGGGCAATACCACCATGAAGATTGGTGTGGAGCGCATGGCGCGCTGAAGAGCTATGTCCTTGAAACAGACATCCGTCGCACGGCGGACAGTCTGGGACTTGAGCTGCTGACTCTGCTGCGTCATGCTGGCGCAGCAGAAGACACAGTCTTTGAGGCCTGTCTTGTCTGTTTCGTGTTCCGTCCGTGAACACACGGCTTGCCGCTGCTGTGCGGCGCTTTCTGGGCTGTCCCGTGTTCTTCACGCCCCGGGATATGCCGGTGCCCACGGAAAACCGCTGTTATTCTGCGACAACCAGGAGCTTTTTCAAACACAATAGTGGCGAAGAGAACAGGATGCACAAGTTTCGTCTGCCGGCAGGTGTGCGACAGTGGACAGATGAAATACGTTCCTACAAGTCCTGCAATGGGCCAGAATTTCAACATGTATGTCTGCTTCGCACGTGTTGAGATGCTGACAGGCAATGAAGGCGGCAGATGTTTCGCGACGTCCTGACGCCGGCCGGAGACTTCATCTGGGGAAGAACGCAGTACGGATACATAATGAAACGGAAAATGGGCTGAATGTCGACGGATTCACATACTGGCTTCCTTGTGGCACTTGCAGAAACGGCACAGACAGTTTAAAAGCCGGAAATTCACTTTGCTTGATATTTTCCTTCTCAGCTGGCCAGACCAGTGCGAAGACAGTCCCCAGATGGCGTTTTTCGTTTCTGTGGCGTATCGCCAGCAGCGGGAAACGTCTCGACCATCACTGTGTGCGGGCGGTAAATAAAGCAGAGATTTTCAGTTGGCTGTCACTTGTGCCCTCGCCGTTTCGGCTTGGACGCAGGTGTGCTTGATCATCACATGACCGACAGTACGGGCGTTCAGTCCCATCCAATGTTGGAGGTGTCTCTTGTTTATTGCTGAAGCTTTTGCCATGGGAGCTCCCCAGGGTGCCGGCGGATCTCCCGCCTCCGGCACTGATATGCTTTTACAGTTCCTTCCCCTCATCGTTATGTTCGCCATTTTCTACTTCCTGCTCATCCGTCCGCAGCAGAAAAGGGCGAAGCAGCACAAGGCCATGCTGGCTGCACTTAAGAAAGGGGATCACATTGCCACCTCCGGCGGTCTGCTCGGCCGTATTCTCGATCTTGACGAGGACACCGTCCTCATCGAGTGTGGCGAAGCCAAACTCCGTGTGAGCCGCGGCGCCATTGCCACTGTGTTGGCCGACGGCGGCAAACCTGTCGCACCAGCGAAGTAGCTCGCTCCCATAGTTGCATGGCGCTTTCTGCTGGTATGTTGCTGCAGAAAGCGCTTTTGACGTGATTCCCGGAGCGACGGCGCCGGGAACAGCTGTTTTTCGGAGTGAACATGTTTCAAAAGTGGCGTGCCCTTGTCATTCTGCTGGTCCTCATACTGGCGCTTGTATACGCGCTTCCGAACTTCCCGGTGCTGGATCCGGCGCTGTCACCCGTGCTGCCTGACACCAAGGTGAACCTGGGCCTGGATCTCAAGGGTGGCATACACCTTACCCTGGGCGTGGAAGTGGATAAGGCCGTGAGCAATTCTCTGGCTATCACTGGCCAGGATCTTCGCCGCGAAGGCCAGGATAGAAAAATTACCGTACTCAGGCCTCGCGTGGTGGGCGGCACGGCCCTGGAATTTCTCCTGCCTCGTGCCACGGACGAGGCAGCCCTCAGGGAGCTTGTGTCCAAGCGTTTTCCGCAGCTGCGCCTTGATGAACCGCAGCGTGGCGAAGCCGGGCAGCTACGCTTCATAGCTCGTCTTACGGACGACGAAATCAAACGTCTTGAAGATATGGCTATGGAGCAGGCTCTGCGCACCATTCGCAACCGCATTGACCAGTTCGGCGTGGCCGAGCCTGATATTCGCAAGCAGGCCGGCAACCGCATTCAGGTCCAGCTGCCTGGTCTCTCGGATCCCCGCCGTGCCGTGCAGTTGCTGGGACAGACAGCCCTTTTGTCGTTTCATCTGGTGCGCGAGGACGTAGATCCCACCAAACCGGTGCTGCCGCAGGGTGTTATCGCCCTGCCCATGCTGGAAAAACATCCCGGTGCCTCCGGGAGCGCACAGCGCCTGATCGCCGTGGAACGCGACGCCATGCTTTCCGGCGAGGATGTGGCAGACGCCAGACCGACATTTGATAATTTCAACCAGGCTACGGTCTCGCTGACCTTCAATAATCGCGGTGCCGGCATTTTCGAGCGCGTTACGGCTGAGAACGTAGGCCGGGGCATGGCCATCGTACTGGACGGCAAGGTTTATTCCGCGCCTAACATCCGCGAGCGCATCGGGGGTGGGCGCGCCTCCATTTCCGGCAGCTTTACCACGGCCGAGGCCCAGGACCTTGCCATCGTGCTGCGCGCCGGCTCCCTGCCGGCTCCGGTAACAGTCCTCGAAGAACGCACAGTCGGTCCTTCTCTGGGGCAGGAATCCATAGACAGCGGTCTCACCGCCGGGCTGCTGGGCGCCTTTCTGGTCATGTCCTTCATGGCCGTTTACTACGGTCGCAGCGGCCTTATTGCCGACTGCAATCTCTGCTTCACCCTGCTCATCATCCTGGCCGGCATGTCTGCCTTCGGCGCGACTCTGACGCTGCCCGGCATCGCCGGCATCGTGCTGACCATCGGCATGGCCGTGGACGCCAACGTGCTCATTTATGAGCGCATACGCGAGGAGCTGCGCAAGGGATTCACGCCTCTGGCTGCCGTGCGGAGCGGTTTTGATGCTGCCTCTGTAGCCATCATTGACTCGAACTTAACGACCATTATCACAGCCGTGATCCTCTATCAGTTCGGTACCGGTCCGGTGCGCGGCTTTGCTGTCACTCTGACCCTGGGTATCATCGCCTCCATGTTCACGGCCGTTTTTGTCTCGCGAGTCATCTTCGAGCACCTGGCCCGCACCTGCGGTCCGAAGGGCCTGAGCATCTAGGCTGGAGGCAGTTATGTCGTTTCAAATCGTAAAACCAGGCGTCAACATCAATTTTATAGGCAGGCGCAGGATCGGTTATGCTGTGTTTGTCCTGCTCATGCTCCTGTCTGTCGGCAGCTGCCTTCTTGGCTCCGGACTCAAGCTGGGCATTGACTTCGCCGGCGGCGTCATTGCCCATGTGCAGTTTGCCCGCAATATTGGCGACGAGACATTGAAGGCTGGTCTGGACGTGCCCGAACTGCCCGGTCTGTCCGTGCAGAGCTACGGAGGGGAGGGCAGGGAGTACCTGCTCCGCTTTAATTCCGAAGATTCTCCCATAGAGCTGCGCACGCGCATAGAGCAGGCCCTGGTCAAGGCCTTCCCGGACAATCCGGCCAGCATGGAGCGTCTTGAGGTGGTGGGTCCCAAGGTCGGCAAGGATCTGACGGAAAAGGGACTGAGCGCCATATTCTATGCCATTCTGACCATAGCCGTATATATCTCGGGCCGTTTCGAGCAGCGCTGGATGGCTGCAGCGGCCATGGCTGTCTGCCTCTGGGGAGCTACCTATGTGGTGGGCCTGACTGGCGTGTCCACGGGCATACTGGTCTGCGTGGCCATGGCAGTCACCCTGGGCGTAT
The DNA here is from genome assembly GCA_964547835.1 of uncultured Desulfovibrio sp. Taxonomy (GTDB): domain Bacteria; phylum Desulfobacterota; class Desulfovibrionia; order Desulfovibrionales; family Desulfovibrionaceae; genus Desulfovibrio. The sequence continues at coordinate 540 of CAZJPT010000128.1, read as the reverse complement.
GCTTCTTTCTGCGCTTAAACTTTGCTCTGGCCGCAATTGCTAGTCTGCTGGTCACGGTGGTCATTGCCGTAGGCATGTTGTCCTTCATGCAGATCGATCTGGATCTGAACGTGCTCGCGGCCATTTTGACAATCATAGGCTATGCCCTCAATGATACCATCATCACCTTTGACCGTCTGCGCGAAAACCTGCGTCAGCACGCTGGCAACAAGACGCTGGAGGTTTTGATAAACCAGAGTATCAACCAGACTCTGTCACGAACCGTGCTCACCGCAGGTACCACACTCATGGCCTCCGTTGCCCTGCTCGTGCTCGGCGGCGGCGTCATCCATTCCTTCGCCCTGACCATGACGGTAGGTGTCTTTGTGGGAACCTTCGCCACTATCTTCATTTCCTGCCCGCTTCTGCTGGCCCTTGGTGACGACGAATTTTACCGCAAGGCCTCCGAGAAGAAGGTATACGAAAAGCCTGGCGAAAACGGCATGGTTTGACATCCTCCCCCGCCTGAAGGCGGGGGATTCCTATCGGTAGCGGCTCTAA
>CAZJPT010000127.1:0-5578 GCA_964547835.1 uncultured Desulfovibrio sp. | reverse complement strand
CCAACGGACGCGCCCTGTGGGGGGGGACCAGAGGTCGGAAACGGACGTAGCCCGCTGGTAGCACGGAGCAAGGGAGGACGGGGCGAGAAATCGCCCCTCCTACCCGATCATTTCCCGGAGGAACGCCGCCATCTACCGGCAGTTTTCCCAGGCTCCGTGAATGGATCCCCAGAAACTCTGCACCGTTCCTTTCTGCCCCAATTCACCATGAAGCCTGTTTTTGATCCGTACGGTGTGTGTTGTGAAGGAAGGGACGAGAAATCCTCCCTCCAATCGAATCAAAAGCTTTGTGCAGCAGGCGACTTTCCCTTGCGTCAGGTGGCTTGTGGGAGGGCGAAAAGCAGGTTTCCGCAGGGCATCAGCGTGCGGCAAGCTTTTTCAAAAGCTTTGTCTGGAAGCGTACAAGCTTTGTCACCGAATTCTTCCTAAGGGCAAGACTGCCCTTGCTTTCGATCCAGCGCTGTATGGTTTGCTGACCTACGCCCACCTTCCAGGCAAAATCTTCAGCCGAACAGTTGCTGAGACGCATAAGCTCCTGGATGCCTTCGGCTGTCGGATTATTCTTGTCGAAGGGCTCTGGTGACGTGGGCGGAGCGCTGTTTTCTCCGGATTTCTGAGCTGCAGCACTCATGGCTGCCTCTGCCGCAGTTATTACGGATTCATATTGAGCCGTCCCTTGTGCGGTGGCTGCGTCCACGTCTGCTTGTGCCTGCGAGGAGGCTGCAGGACCAGAACTGAGAACCGTGGGGGGATTGTGCTGGTCAGTGATAAGTTCCTTCCCTGGCTCAGGGGCAAAGCCCTGGGCGACATCTGTGGTGCTGTCCACTGGTTCTGGGGAAGATTGGCTGGTCGCCTGGTCTGGCGTTTCTTTCGAGTCTGGCACAGCAGGATCTTTCAGTGCGGTCTTTTTTGGACGCCCTCTGGACTTTTTGGCAGCAGAAGTCGTCTTTTCGCTGTCGTCGCCTGTGTCAGCAGCTGACGGCGTTTTCTGCCCTCTCGTGCCACGGGCGTTCTGTTTATCCCCTTCTTTCAATTCCTGGGCAAGGAGTTCCTTCCCTGGCTCAGGGGTAGAGCCCTGGACGACATCTGTGGTGCTGTCCACTGGTTCTGGGGAAGATTGGCTGATCGCCTGGTCTGGCGTTTCTTTCGAGTCTGGCACAGCAGGATCTTTCAGTGCGGTCTTTTTTGGACGCCCTCTGGATTTTTTGGCAGCAGAAGTCTTCTTTTCGCTGTCGGCGCCTGTGTCAGCGGGTTTGCTGTCTTCGGGGGCTGCAGTCCCGGCTTCTATGCCTTCAAGACTGCCTTCCCCGAGGTCAATGCCCAGGAGGTTGCCAAGATCCATGTTTTCAGTCAGGGCTTCCTCGCCACCGTCCGCCTCGAGGTTAACGTCGGCAGCCATGGAGCAAAGGACGTCCGGAGGGAGGCCGCGCAGAGTAAAGAGCAGACCAGGCTCACTGTCAATGCGCCTGCCTATGGCGTAAAGAACTGCGGCAACATGCTTGCACATGCTTGCGATGTCCGGGCAGGAACAGGTAAACTTAATTTCTTTCGGGAAGGGAATGATACCCGTGTAGGGAGCGCCGATGACTTCTTGGATTTCCTTGGGAAATTTGCCCAGCAGAAGGTCAAGTTGCGAGGAAACCTTGCCTTTGACAAGCTTTTCCAGCTTATTGATACGACTTTGTTCTATCTCGTCGATGACAACGGAGACATTATAGGGGGAGCTGCCGCTCACCACAGCGTTCACCTTGCCCCTGTCGATGACAAGATGGCACACTGTGCCGTGGCGCAGATAACTTTTGCCGCGGTCAAGACGATTTTCGTAGTCTGCGTAAGATTCCATGCAGTCACACCAGCACTTTCCCCAGAAAGAACTGGCAATTCTGCCTTTGAAGGGAAGCACTGGCTGTGCATCAATCCCCTTCTTCTTAAGTGATTCAATTACCTTGCGTGCTGTAGCCTCTTTTTCGGCAACGGACACATAGCGTGGAAAATTGTAATATCTGTAAGTGCGGTACGCCATCAGTCCTCCAGGGATCGGTGAAGGTCGAGCCGAATGAGCTTCAGAAATTCCTCGTCGCTTAGACGGGCTACAAGGTTCTCGCCGCCGTCAAGGACTTCGTCGGCGATTCCCCGCTTCTCCTGCATGATTGTGTCGATATTCTCTTCCACAGTGCCTCTGGTGATGCATTTGTGCACCATAACGTTCTTTTTCTGGCCTATGCGGAAGGCACGGTCCGTAGCCTGGTCCTCTACGGCCGGGTTCCACCAGCGGTCAAAGTGAATAACGTGTGAGGCTTCAGTGAGGGTGAGGCCAGTGCCACCGGCCTTGAGTGAAATGATAAAGAAGGGCGGGCCATCTGCGTCCTGGAAGGTCCTGACGAGTTCTCCGCGTTTTTTTACGGGCACCTGGCCGTGCAGTATAAGGCCAGGACGGCCAAAGATGTCCGCAAGATAGTTCGATAGAGGTTCAATTACTTCACGAAATTGTGTGAAGACAAGTACTTTTTCCTGCCGGGAGGAGATTTCCTGGCAGAGTTCCCCGACGCTGCGGAATTTGCCCGATCGCCGGGGATCGAATTTTATTCCGTTCTTTGCCACGAAGCCAGCCTGGTCGGGGTGGTTGCAGAGCTGTTTCAGGACCAGGATGTACTGCATCATCTTGAGAGCGCGTGAACCATCCTGATCAAAGCCGTTGTTATTCACAATTTGCGCTATCTTGTTCGTCACCTGCTGGTAGGCCTCAGCCTGCTCCCTTGTCAGACATGCATAGAGGGTAGTTTCTACCTTGTCGGGCAGGGAGGAGATGATGCTTTTGTCAGTCTTGAGTCTTCTGAGGATATAGGGACTCGTCACCCGGCGAAGAGGAGCGAGCGATCCGTTCTTCTTTTTCAGTTGTCCGATATCCTCCGCGAAACTCTTTGCGCTGCCAAGGAGGCCCGGGTTAAGGAAGTCAAAAAGAGTCCACAGATCCATGAGGCTGTTTTCAATAGGAGTGCCCGTGAGCGCAAGGCGTGACTGGCCCTTCAGGGCCCGCACCGAACGACTTTGCTTTGTGCCCGGATTCTTGATGGCCTGGGCCTCGTCGAGCACTACCCTGCGCCATGGTATTTCCTTGAGCCATTCAAGGCGTGCGACAAGACCGTAGGTGGTGAGCACAAGGTCTGTGTCCTTCATGTTGAAGTCTTTCTTCCCCTTGGGCAACGGTTCTTCGGAAGGATGCAGGATGCGGAAGGAAAGGCTGGGTGCGAAGCGTTCAAGTTCGTTTTTCCAGTTGGAGAGAAGCGAAGCAGGCAGAACAAGCAGGCTGGGGGGAAGCTTTTTTTCCCGCTCCCGTTCGCCAAGAAGGAGGGCAATGACCTGTATGGTTTTGCCAAGTCCCATATCGTCAGCAAGGCAGGCTCCTATGCCAAGTCGAGCCAGCAGGCGCATCCAAGATACACCGTATTGCTGGTAGGGACGAAGCTCGGCACGAAGCCCGGGGATGGGCTCCTCTTCCAGGGGCATCTCGCCCCTTGTCGCACGGAGCAGCTCTCGAAAGCCGTTGCCCGCACTGACAAGCGACCAGGTGGCAATGGTCTCTTCCTCGCCTTCCGAGAGCCCTTTTCCAGGGCCTTGAAGGCCTGCGAGCAGGCGCATACCCTGAGAATAGGTGATGGTCCCGTCTTGGGCGAGAGCGGAAATGTCCTCCCAGTAGCTGACAGCCTGGCGCAGTTTATCCGCGTCTACTTCGATCCATTGTCCCTTGAAGAGGGTAAGTCCTTTATTGGCTGAGGCGAGGAGTTCTTCGAGTTCTCTGGCTGAAATGTCTTCGTCGCCAAGACTGTAACGGATGTCGAAGCTGACCAGCGCGGCCCCGGTGAGGGAACTTTTTTTGTCGAAGGAGACCGACACATTGACCTGGGGACGGGGACGTTTCTTCCACCAGTCAGGCAAACGCACGCCGATGCCATCCTGTTGCAGCGTCTCGGCGCTTGTCAGGAAAGCGTAGGCCTGGGCAGGAAGCCAGGCCCTGGGCGCAAAGAGTGCCTTGGTCTCCAGCATCGTGTTGACCCAGGGAATATGCGCTGCAGCCTTCTGCACAGGAGTAAGCAGTCTTTTGAGAGACGTGGTATCCTTCAGTCTGCCATAGTACTGTACCGCGTGGGCAAGGGCCGCGTGCCGGAGCTGTCCTTTTTCATTAAGGCCAGTGGCATATGTGGCCATGAAGACAAAGGGACGTTCTGTATTGAGCTTGTTATCAGCAAGGTGGAAGAAGACCCGGCCAATCTGCGTCCATTTTGGAGCCCTGGCTGCCAGAAAGGGGGTGAGTCCGCCGTGTTGATGCACCTCAACGCGGCACCAGATGAGAAGTTCATGCCAGATGTTGGAAAAAGCATCGAAGTTCAGGTATTCGCCGCCAGCCATAGGGGGCGCAGCATCAAGGAGCTGCTGTGCTTCGGCAGGCAGCGGGATACGCGGCAGGTCATTGCCTTCGTCTGGACTGGGGCTGTCTGGATTGGCGGCGTAGCAAAGCTCGCGGATGCACAGTTCCGCAAGCCTGGCCCAGAAGCGGGCAGCAGCGTCGTCGATGGGCTTTTTTTCTGCGGCCAGGCAAAAGAGCTCTTCCTGCCAGGGAGCGTGTCTGTCAAAAAATCTGAGTGTGCCACGTGGAGTAAGTGCGAGGACTGCACCGGTACCCGGCTTGCTTCCCTTCATTATTGTCGCCAATTGTTCCAACATGGACTTTCCTCTCAGAATGCATGAACTGCTCCGGACTGCGGGGACCGATACAGCCGAACCGGGGTGCGCTTAGAGCCGGCTCCCTCGACACATGTGACAAACAATATTGTGACAAGTCCTGAATGGCAAGGCAACAGTTTTTTATACTTTTTCTGCTGTTTGGTGCTATCTTGACGGCGTCGCACAACAGAAACGCTTCCTCCAGGACGCCGCACATACCGGACAGGACAGTTACGGTCCGTCCTGCACACGACGTGCCGTGCCCTTTCGACCCCGACGCCGTTTTGGGCTGGTATGGAGAACGGGTATGTCTATGGAGCACAGACAGGCAGGCACAGTGTAGCCCTGCAAAAAAAGGAACACACCACGAATCAGCTCCCCCTTCTCCGGAATCGGGCACTGCTCCATCAGCCGGGCTCTACCGCGCTTTCTCCACATGGGACCTCATCGTCATGATGATACCCATTGTGATTGAACAGCCTCTTGCCAACTTTGTGGGCTTCATCTTTACCATTATGGTGGCTGCTATGGGAGAGGATGCAGTGTCGGCCGTCTCGCTCGCCGAGTTCTGCATGTTCTTTCTTCTGGGCGTGATTGGTGTCCTGGCTGTCAAGCGTGAGATGACTGAACCCTCCGTCTCTCTGGGGCTCCAGGGAGACGTGGACAGACGATGCGAGGAGGCATCGACCAGGCGTTGCCTCCGGTTCGATTTCTGCCTCCCGTCCCCTGTCTCGGATCCGTTCAGGGGGTGGTGCGTGTCATCTGCGGGAGCTCAGATAAATGCGGTCTGCGCCGGACAGAAAGGATGTACCCGGTCCTGCTGACCTGCAGGTTGAATTTGTGGTCCTTTGCCGAC
>CAZJPT010000126.1:0-5697 GCA_964547835.1 uncultured Desulfovibrio sp. | reverse complement strand
ATCCGTGTGCTGCCCGGCATCACCGGCCTGTGGCAGATTTCCGGACGCAATGACACCAGTTACTCGCAGCGCGTGGGCTACGATTTTTTCTATGTCTCCAACTGGTCAGTATGGCTGGATATCTGGATTATTATCCGCACAATACCTGTGGTCATTCTGCGTCGCGGCGCCTATTGAGAGAAGCAGGCAATTCAGATATGTCAAGACACAATTCGGACGCGCCGCATCCATAGCGACCAGACGGGCCCTTGTGCAGCAGTCCGGCGCCTGACTTGTAGTGGTGCGTTCATGACAAGCGGAAAAGGAGGGTAAGCGGTCCCGCCCGGAGACGGACCGTTAAAGTATCATGAGGACGTTCTGGGAACTCCGCCGCAGCAATCCAGGGGAATTTTGGTTTCGGTGCCTTTTCTGGTCCTTCTGGACGCATCTTGCCCTCTTCATCGTCAGCTATACCTTCAGGGATGTGGTGCCGCTGATATCGGCAGTCTTCCTTGCTATGTACTACCGCTGCCGCTGGCACGAAAGTGTTCTCAGGCGCCTGCCAGTCCTGCATCTTTTCGGCTGTCTGTGGGGCATGCTGCTTATAGGCATTGTCTTCTCCTCAAATCCCGGTGCATCCTTTCTGGAAGTCGCCATAGCCGCCAACAAGGGGCTGCTTCTGCCCTTTCTGGGCATGGAGTGTGTGCGAAACCGCAAGGACTTGCAGCGTCTTGCCTGGGCCTGCGCCCTGGCATTCTGCTGGGTGGGACTGGACGGCATCTATCAGTACTATACCGGCGTCGACGCTATCTGGGGGTATACACCCAACGGTGGCCGGCTGACCTCGGTCATGGACGACTACGAGGTGGGCAATTACATGGTGCAGGCACTGATCCCTGCCTGCGGCGTCTGGTACATCCTGCGCTCACGCCTCTCCCTGCTTCCAGCCAGCCTGATTACAGCCACTCTTTTTCTGCCCGGCTTCTTTACCATCTGGGGTGCGTGCGTGCGCTCCAGCCTGCTGGCTCTTGGTGTATCCTCTGTTGTCTGGCTGTACGCACGCCGCACGATCAGCTTGCGGCGTCTGGCGCTGGCCTGTGCCCTGGCCGTGACCCTGCTTGTCATTATTACGCAGTCCTTTGATCTCTTCCGACTCAGTTTCAAGACTGTGGCCCTGGATGGCCGCTGGAGTCTGTGGCAACTGGGCTGGAACGTCTTCATGGCCCACCCCGTTTTCGGCGCCGGCATTGACATGTACAACAGTGCCTTCCGTGAACTCGGCATGGTACCGGCCAAGGATGCCATAACCATCTCGCACCCGCACAATATGTACCTGGACATTCTCTGTTCCACGGGCGTGGCAGGCGCGGCTTTCGGCTACACGTTCCTCCTTGGCATGCTTGTCTGGCAGGCACGCCATCTTCTGCCCCGCCTTTCCTGTAACTGGGTCCCGCCTGCTCATGAAGATTCGGACACCCCGGGCTGCAGCCGCCTGTACTGGATTCTGACCGGACTCTTCGGACTGGGCTGGCTCACCTGGATGGTGGAGGGCATATTTGGCCATGAGCTGCTGCGCGTATGGTGGTTTGGTCATGCCATGCTCGGCCTCGGTGTCACCATCGGTGCCGTGGTGCGAGGCCTTGACGGCGAGAAAGCATCCCGTGCCGGACTGGACGTATGACATGTCCGCCTTTTTCCGGCATTGCAGGACGCCGCAAGACAACGTACGATACAGCCCTGTTCAGTAACGGCACTGCAGCCATTTTTGTCTTTTTGCCGACTGTGCCCCCCATCCGTATCAGACACAACGGAAGCTGAGCGCCTGCGCCGGCTTGCTCTGCCCCTGGACGTCTGCTACCAAGCGACATGGAGCCACAGCGTGAAACGCCATGCGGGCGGACAAGTCCGTGGCGCGGCAGCTGGCGGCCCATGAGCCTCTCCCCCTGGACGTGGAGAATGTCAAAGTTTAGGAGACTTTATGTCCGTATTTCGTCACGCTCTCGGTCTATTGATGGTTGCTGCAGCCATTATCTGTCTGCAGCAGAGCGCCTTCGCGGCGAATCAGGATCGAAGCAACGCCATTATCATGAACGACAGCGGTAGAAGTGGAGGCGGCGGCAATTCCGGCGTCTACCTTAACCCGCAGTGACGATATCAGGGCAACACCGCCACGGATACGTCGCGTCTGCGTTCGCAGCGGTTGAAACAGAATATGTGCGGCATGATCGTGGCCGACTTCAACGGCGACGGCAAAAATGAAATCGCCATACTCGGTGATCACGACGTGTCAATCTGGAGCTGGGCTGGTGAAGGCCAGCGCATGCGGGAGCTCGGCAGGCAGAAAATTTCCGCCACCAATGACACCTTCAGCTTCAGAGCCATGGACCTTGACCGCGATGGCTCGCAGGATCTGGTCATCTGCACTTACAATGAGGATGACAACAGGCCTTATACGTATTTTTACTCCTTCAAGAGCAATCGCTTCCGGGAAATATTTTCCCGGTCTCCGTATTTTATCTCTGTGGCTAAGATTCCGCCCTACTTTACGCCCACACTGGTGGGCATGGGCTGGGACAGCGTTCGCCTCTTCGCTCCTGGCGTCCGCCTGGCCGAACGCAAGGGCAACGGCTTCCAGCTCGGCGGCAGGCTGAATCTGCCCAAGGAAGCCACCTGCTTCAATTTTACGTACATGCCCCCGAGCAGAAGTGGCCCGGCGCAGCTTGTCGTTCTGAACGAGGACGAACGACTCAAGATTTATCAGGGGAATAACAACTCGCTCATCCACACCACGATGGAGCGCTTCTCGGGTTCCTCTGTGGGCATGGACCACTACAAGGGCATGCCCGGTCTCGGTGTGGACAAATCGACACAGCTGCCTAGCAAATACTATGCCCCCATGGCGCTCGTGACGGCTGACATCGGCAATACCGGCGAACCCGTGCTGCTGGTCAACAAGCCTATTTCCACGGCCTCGCAGATCTTTGACCGCTACCGCTACTTCCCGCAGGGAGAAATACACGCCCTCTTCTGGGATGGCGTGGGCATGGCCCTCAAATGGAAGACCAGACGTATCCGCGGCTCCGTGGCTGCGGTGGATCTGGCTGACGTGGACAATAACGGCGTGCTCGACCTGGTCGTCGGCATCAACACATCTCCAGAACTTGGCATCGGCAGCAGGCAGTGCATGGTCCTCGCCTATCCTCTGGATGTGAGCGCTATGGATCCCAATACGCCGCCTGACATGAGTGATTTCGAGGTCAATCCCAACTATTAACCATGCGCACGTCCCCTACCGCCCAACGCCGGGGACGTGCCAGCAGGCCCGCTCAGCCGCCAATGCCGTAGACGTGCCCGGATTTTTCCGCCGTCCCCGGTTTTTTTATAACGGGGGAACTCCAGGAACAGACGGACGTTCCCGGCCAGGAGATCAGCCAGGAGATCAACAGATGCGCATACTTGTTATAGGATCCGGAGGCAGAGAGCACGCTCTGGCATGGAAAATGGCACAGAGCCCGCTGGTTTCCGAAATCATCGTGGCCCCGGGCAACGGCGGTATACAGCTGGATGGCGTCCGCTGCGCAAACGTCGCAGCCGATGATATTACCGGGCTGTGCAGGCTGGCCAGGGAGGAAAAGGCGGACCTTGTCGTTCCAGGTCCGGAGCTGCCCCTGACAGAAGGCATCACGGACGCCATGACTATCCTGGGCATTCCCTGCTTTGGTCCGGACCGTTTCTGTGCCCGCATGGAGGGCAGCAAGCTTTTCGCCAAGCAGATCATGGAGAAGAGCGGCGTGCCCACGGCGGCATGCGCTGCCTTCAATGACCCTGACGCGGCCAGGGAGTTCATCCGCTCCAGGGGCGCACCCCTGGTCGTCAAGGCCGACGGCCTGGCTGCCGGCAAAGGGGTTATTGTGGCCAAAACTACTGAGGAGGCTCTTGAAGCTGTCGACAGCATCATGTGCCGCCGCGAGTTTGGCGACGCCGGCAATCAAGTGATTATTGAGGAATTCCTTGAAGGCGAAGAGGTCTCTCTGCTGGCTCTGTGCGACGGCAGGCAGGCCGTCCCCCTGCCATCGGCCCAGGATCACAAAGCTGCCTATGACGGCGACACCGGTCCCAATACCGGCGGCATGGGCGCTTACAGCCCGGCTCCTATCCTGCCCGACACCGGACTCGAGTCCATGTGTGACACGGTCATCCGTCCCGTCCTGGACCAGCTGGCAGCGCAGGGCCATCCCTTTGTCGGCGTCCTTTACGCTGGCCTTATGATAACGGCCAGGGGCCCCAGGGTACTGGAGTACAATGTGCGCTTTGGCGATCCAGAATGTCAGCCACTGCTGGCTCGTCTGGACGGCGATCTGGTCGAAATCATTCTGGCCTGCCTCAAGGGAGAGCTGAGTGCCGACATGGTGCGCTGCAAACCCCAGTCCGCCGTAGGCATCGTGATAGCTTCCGAAGGATATCCGGGCAAATACGAGAAGGGCATGCCCATTACCGGTCTGGAAGACGCGGAAAAGCTTCCCGGCGTCAAGGTATTCCACAGTGGCACCACACTGACCGATGGTGTGCTGCGGGCCAGCGGCGGCCGCGTTCTCTGTGTGACTGCGCTGGGCGAGGGCCTTGAGCAGGCCCGCTCAACGGCATACGAGGCAGTGTCACATGTCAGCATGCCGGGCAGCCGCTACCGTTCTGATATCGGTTTGAAGGGTGTCGAGCGTCTGGCCGGCATACGTTAGGAGTCTCGTTCATGGCACAGGTTGTTATTCTCATGGGCTCGGCATCCGACGAGGACAAGGTAGCTCCCTGCACGAGCATACTCAAGGATCTGGGCATATCCTGGCACATCACCATCTCCTCCGCACACCGCACGCCTGAACGCACTGAGCGTCTTGTCAGAGAGATGGAGGCACAGGGCGCACAGGTATTTATCTGCGCTGCCGGCATGGCGGCCCATCTGGCCGGTGCTGTAGCAGCCAGAACTGTAAAGCCCGTCATCGGCATCCCCATAGGAGGACAGGCGTTCGGTGCCATGGACAGCCTGCTCTCCACAGTGCAGATGCCCCCGGGATTTCCGGTAGCCACTGTGGCCGCAGACAAGGCCGGCGCCCGTAACAGCGCCTGGCTGGCTGCACAGATCCTGGCCCTGAACAATCCGGAACTTGCCGGCAGGCTGGCCGCCAGCCGTGCAAAAATGCAGCTCGACATTGAAAAGGCCGGCGACGAGATGGCGGCACGCTACGGCTGCTGACATGTCGCGCCAGCACGCCTGACGTTTTAAGGGGACGCAAGAATTTTTCTTCGTCCCCTTTCTGTTTCCTGCTGTTGTCTGACGAGCTGCCAGGCCTTAGGAACTGCTGGAAAACAACATTATGTTTTATCACGGTAAACCTGGCTACTGAGGCCAGTTTGAACAAGGGAAAAGCCTAATGTTACTTTACCGCAGTTCCTTAACCCTGCACACAGCTTCATGCTTCTCTGCGTGGGGCAGTCTACATCTGTCTTTGCCCGGAAAAATAAAAAGACCCGCAGCAGCGTGCGAGTCCCGGAAATTTCTGGTGGAGCTGGACAGAATTGAACTGACGGCCTCTTGAATGCCATTCAAGCGCTCTCCCAACTGAGCTACAGCCCCAATAGATGTTCTGAATTGACACTCCCCGCGCCTGAAGGCGGAGGATTCCCGCTTCTTCCACCACAGCCTCACCGGCTTGCGCTTCCGGA
>CAZJPT010000125.1:0-5826 GCA_964547835.1 uncultured Desulfovibrio sp. | reverse complement strand
CATCTTCTTGGCATCGCTCCAGTCCATCATGAACTTGTAGTCACTCGCCTCAATGGGGATCAGGAAGAGCAGGAGCCCAAAGAACATGGCGATGAAGGTGTCGTCAACAAAGGGAATAACCTGATGGATCAGCGGCTGCAGAATCCAGCATACAGCTGCCGACGAGAAGACGATGGCTGTAACCTTCTCGGACTTGCTCATGGGGCCGAGTTCATTGAGTTCCTTGTCGATAAGGTGGCCGACGCTGCTGCCGTCGAGCTTGAAGGACTTTCTCGTGAGCCACCACCAGATGAAGAGAGAGAGAATGAGCGCCAGCGGAACACCAAGAAGCATCCACTGTCCAAAGCCAATGACGATGTTGTAGTTATCTGCAAGGAAGGCACGCAGAATAGCGTTAGGAGGCGTGCCGATCAGCGTACCCATGCCACCGATGCTTGATGAGTAGGCAATGGACAGCATGAGGGCAGAGGCAAAGCGCTTGGATTCGGACTCATCCTGGTCCTTTGTGACGACCGCACAAACTGACACACCAATGGGCAGCATCATGATGGCCGTCGCCGTGTTGCTCACCCACATGCTGATGAAGCCCGTAGCAGCCATAAAGCCGGCAATCTGTCGTGAGGGGTTGGTACCAACTCTGGCAAGAACATTCAGCGCTATGCGGCGATGGAGATTGCTTTTCTCCATGGCAAGACCGAGCAGAAAACCACCAAAGAAGAGGTAGATTGTCGGATGAGCGTATGAAGCCGTTGCCATCTTGATATCGCCAACTCCCAGCATGGGAATCAGTACCATTGGCATCAGTGAGGTGGCGGCAATGGGAATGGCTTCGGTCGCCCACCAGATGGCCATGAGCACGGCCATGCCCACACAATTCCAGGCCGGTTTCGACATGTCAAAAAGCGGATCAGAGCTGGCAAATGATAGCAATGCAAACAGCCCGAGGAACAGACCGAGCCATTTCTGGCGATCAGTAATGCATAGCAAAAAGGACAGTGTTCTTTTAATCATTCAACTGGCCCCCATAAATTGGAATAAAACAGTCAAGTACAGGAAAACAATAAACAACAGCTCTTTCTTCAAAAAGCTATATAATAACCTTGTCTGCTCTGAGATCTGTTAAAACAGGCATTTTCCGGCGTTCTCCTGACCAGAACACCGGGAGAAACAAAACCACGCTGGTCTCTTACCCCGTTTACAAGAGCAGATTGTTTTACGCAGTTTCGTAAACGGTGCTCAGAAACATACCTGCAGCTTCCTGGAAATCACTAATACATAGCTGGATTACCCAGTTTTCAGTCGTATGCCTGACCAATTATTGACAGACATCATCGTGGTACAGCTTTGTATAGATGAGTAGACAGCTTAGAATACCGCAGAATGTTCCTGATGCAACCGGATTGCAGCAGAGACGACGGGCTAAATTCAGTAGAATCAACAATCCCAGTCAATCAAGATCCATCCTATATGACAACGAGAAACTTTTCAATAGCTTTTCCATTTTTCTTGTCAACTTTTTCATTTTTTTTCATTTGGCGCGGTAATCCTCATCCCAAGCAGGCCTTGTATGCGCAGATATTCCGTACCAGAGCAGGGCGCGTCCACAGCTTCGCCAAGCCTTGGCGGAGTCCCCGGGCCTTCCGGGAATGCCGGCGGCATGCGTGCCGTCCAGGGTGGGCAGGGAAAGACGCAGGCGCATTCTCAGCCTTTCAGACGGGGCGGGACCCTGCACGGACCTTGAAGCTCGGCGAAATGTGCCGTATACAGGGACACTTTCTGACAGGGCGCAATGCGTCCCGCAAGTTGTTCCGGCACGTCGCGCAATTGACCAGAACGCTGAACAGACGGAGGAAAACAGCATGCCGCATGGCAGCAAACAGACGGTGAGACTCGGCCCCCTGCTCTTAGGTGGCGGAAATCCGGTCATGGTGCAGAGCATGACCAACACGGACACCCGTGACGTCGAGGCCACGCTGGCACAGATTGACGCTCTGGTGGCGCGCGGCTGCGAGGCCGTGCGTGTGGCTGTGCCTGACGACAGGGCTGCAGAGGTTCTGGGGGAACTGCGCGAGCGCGCCCCAGTGCCGCTCATCGCCGACATTCATTTTGACTGGCGCCTGGCTGTGCGGGCCATAGAGGCCGGCTTTGCCGGATTGCGCATCAATCCCGGGAATATTGGCGACAAAAAACGTGTGCGTGCGGTGGTGGACGCGGCCAGAGCAAATGGCGCGGCTATCCGCGTGGGCGTCAACTCAGGCTCAGTGGAAAAAGATCTGCTGGACAAATTTGGCGGCCCATGTCCCGAGGCCATGGTGGCCAGTGCCCTGCGGCACGTGGCCATTGTGGAGGAGGGCGGCTTTGATCAGATTGTGGTCTCAGTCAAATCCTCCTCAGTACTTGATACTGTGGCCTGCTACCGGCAGCTCGCCAGCGTCCTGCCCTGGCCTCTGCACCTGGGCGTCACCGAGGCAGGCTCCCTCATGCGCGGCACTGTGAAAAGTGCCGCAGGCATGGGCATCCTTCTGTACGAGGGTATAGGGGACACCATACGCGTTTCCCTGACTGCGGACCCTGTGGAGGAGCTGGATGTCGCCTGGGAGATACTGCGCTCCCTGGGGCTGCGCCGGCGCGGCCCGGAAATCATTTCCTGTCCTACCTGCGGCCGAACCGAGATTGACCTTATAGGTCTGGAAAAAGCTGTCTCGGATCGACTTGCCGGCTGTGCCGCAGATATCCGCGTGGCTGTCATGGGCTGCGTGGTCAATGGGCCTGGTGAGGCCCGGGAAGCTGACATTGGTCTGGCCGGCGGCCGCGACAAGGGTATAATCTTCCGCAGGGGTGAAATCGTGCGTACTGTCAAAGGGCACGACGCGCTTCTGGCGGCTTTTCTTGATGAACTGCAACTGCTCCTGGATGAAAAAGGAAGACTGTGATGCGTTTTCGTTCCTGCTACATTCCCACACTTAAGGAATCCCCGGCGGATGCCGAAGTCATCAGCCATAAACTGCTCGTGCGCGCCGGCATGGTCCGCAAGCTCACTTCCGGCATCTATACCTATCTGCCCACGGCCCTGCGCTCCTTGAAGAAGATCGAGGCCGTGATTCGCAGGGAGCTTGGCGCAATTGGGTTCGAGGAAGTTCTCCTGCCCGCCGTACAGCCTGGCGATCTGTGGAAGGAATCCGGCCGCTGGGAACACTACGGCAAGGAACTTTTACGCTTCAAGGATCGCAATGACCGCGACTACTGCCTCGGCCCCACGCACGAGGAGGTTATTACCGATGTGATTCGCGGCGAGGTACGTTCCTATCGTCAGCTGCCCGTGCGACTGTATCAGATTCAGACCAAGTTCCGTGACGAGATGCGTCCCCGCTTCGGTCTTATGCGCGGCAGGGAGTTCATCATGAAGGACGCCTACTCCTTTGATTTGGATGACGCCGGAGCCGAGATTTCCTATGCCCTGTGCAAGGAGGCGTACGCCAGCATCTTCTCCAAACTGGGACTGCGCTTCAAGGCTGTGGAGGCGGACTCGGGTTCCATTGGCGGGAATTTTTCCCACGAATTCCACGTGCTGGCCGATTCAGGGGAGGATGTCATAGCCTCCTGCACAGGCTGCTCCTATGCAGCCAACGTGGAACGGGCCGAAATTGTCTTCAAGGGGATACGCAGCCAGGATGTCTGCCCGGCCAGCTGCGAGGTGCCGACGCCGGGTGCCCACACAGTAGAGGAGGTGGCGTCACAGCTGGGTGTTACGACAAGCAGCGTCATCAAGACCCTCATTTTTGTGGCTGACGGCAAACCCGTGGCTGTGCTCGTCCGCGGCGACCGCGAGGTCAACGAAGTCAAGGTGCGCGCCCTGTTTAAAGCCCAGGTTGTGGAACTGGCCTCTCCTGAGGTGGTGACTGCCGTCACCGGTGCGCCTGTGGGCTTTGCCGGACCGGTGGGGCTGGACGTGCCCGTCTATGCGGACAACGAGCTCGTTGCTGCCTGCGACTGGGTTTGCGGCGCCAACAAGGGCGACACGCATCTTATGCACGTGGATCTGTTCCGGGACACGCAAATTGCTGCCTGGGCGGATCTGCGCTGTATCACCGCCGAGGATTGCTGCCCGCGCTGCGGCGCGCCCATTGAGCTCACCCGCGGCATCGAGGTCGGGCACGTCTTCAAGCTGGGCACCAAATATTCCGAGCCCATGGGCTGTGTCTGCCTGGACGAAAACGGCAGGGAAAAGGTCATGGTCATGGGCTGCTACGGCATTGGCGTCTCACGTGTCCTGGCTGCGGCCATCGAGCAGAATCATGACGCTAACGGCATTGTTTTCCCGCCTGCCATTGCCCCCTTCGTGTGCGAGGTCATCAACCTTGACCCTGCTGACGCGGCTGTGACGGACTGGACCCAAAAGGCCTGCACTATTCTTGAGGCAGTCAGCGGCGAAGTGCTCTGCGATGATCGAAGCGAGCGCCCGGGCGTCAAGTTCAAGGACGCCGATCTGGTAGGCTGCCCTGTGCAGGTTATCCTGGGCGGCAAGGGTGTGGCCCGCGGCGTGGCTGAGACCAAAAACCGTCTTACCGGCGAGAAGGGCGTTGTGCCTCTGGACAATCTGGAGGCCGGCCTGACCGCCTATGTGAAGGCCGTCGAGGATCTCTGGTCCTCGCACTGCCAATAGGAGGTGCCCTTGTCAGCACCGCGTTCGTTGCTGGACATGGTCAGCACGCGGCCCGTGAGCGGCGCTGCCCGGAATACCAGTCCCTCTCCGTCGCCACTGGCCGGAGCATCCATGCCGCAGCCCAATCAGTACACAGTCTCTCAGTTCAACAAGCTTGTGGAACTGACGCTGAGGAAGAACATCGGCGCCTGCGGCATGGTCTGTGTGGTGGGCGAAATCGGCTCATACAAGGTGGTCAGCTCCGGCGCCGGCTGGCGCATGGTATTCTTCACCCTGCACGAGGGCGATGAGTCGCTGAGCTGCACGGCCATGGGGCGTGATTTGCTGCGCATACTCTCTGTTGACACCATGACCGGCGAGATCTTTCCGGTGCCGCGCCGTGTGGAGGACGTCTTTGTCAATGAGCGCAAGGTGCTGGTGCGGGGCAGTGTGGCCACGTATTCGCGGCGCGGACAGAGCGTTTATCAGCTCAATGTGCAGAGTGTCACGGACCTTGGCGCAGGTGATCGCGCAAGGCAGCTGAAGGAGCTCAGAGAGCGTCTGGCGCGTGAAGGTTTTTTTGCTGAGGCGCGCAAGCGGCCTCTGCCGCCTGATCCTGCGTGTGTGGCTGTGGTGACATCGCCCTCGGGCGCAGTTATTCACGATTTTGTGCGTAACGCCCAGGACCGGGGCATGGGGGCGCGTTTTGTGCTCTATCCTGTGCGTGTCCAGGGAGAGGGCGCTGCCGGGGAAATTGCCGCAGCCGTGGCAGCAGCCGGCAGGGACGGCCGCAGTCAGGTGGTGGTCCTTATCCGCGGCGGCGGCTCAGAGGACGACCTGGCCTGTTTCAACGAGGAGATTGTAGCCAGAGCCGTTTTTGACTGCCCGGTGCCTGTGGTGGCCGGCATTGGGCATGAAACAGATTTCTCTCTTGCGGACATGACGGCTGATGTGCGCGCCTCAACGCCTACCAAGGCGGCGCAGCTGCTGTGGACTCCGCGTGCTGACATCGCTGCGGGACTGAACGCCCTGGCGGACAGGGCGGACAGGGCAGTCACGCGGCTGCTTGCTGCCAGTCTGGAGCGTCTTGACCAGTACGAAAAAATGTTGCGTGTCTGTTCGCCCAGGTCCAGGCTGCGTCTGCGTGCCCAGACTCTGGAGGAACTCGCCCGTCGTCTGGAACG
>CAZJPT010000124.1:0-5867 GCA_964547835.1 uncultured Desulfovibrio sp. | reverse complement strand
TCCAGTTAAGGTGCGCCTTATATCCCCGCCCTGAAGGGCGAGGCTTTACGGCGCCGTCGGGTAAAAGGGGCCGCCCATCAAAACCGGATTCCACAAAATCCAGAGACGAGGCAAAGGCCAGACGCCCTCCGGGACGACCCAAAAGCCAGAAGCGTCTCGAGCGGGAGGCTCGAGAAGCAGAGCTGCGGGCAAGGGGCGAGCTGCCGGAAAAGCGCGGGCGTCCAGAGGGAAGCAGGAACCAGTAAACACTGGAAAGGGAGGCTCGTGAGGCCGCGATGCGGGCACTGAAAGAAAGGGGTGAAGAAGCGGAAAAGCGGCTGCAGGAAGACGTCAGGCCCACGAAGGACCAGGCAGACAGTGAAATGCGACAAATACAGACAGTGTCTCAAGCACAAAGATGCCTTGAAGCGTGGCACAATGCTGCCCGGATGAGCCGCCTTGTTCATGCCTGCGAGATTTCATCAAGTGCGGGTATGACAACGGGTTGGGAAGTCCTTGACAGATGATTTGTGAAAAAAGACGCAAAAAGATGGCGCCAGACACGTCCATTTTGTCGCAAGGACGTCCTGTCACATTATAAAAATGCAGTTAATATATTGAAAACTGGAATAAAATTTTTTCTCATTACCAGCTGGCTTGAAATCAAAAGCACATTGACACAGGAACTTACAAGGCGTAAATCTATCTATTGTCTGCCATCCAATTCTGAGGAGGTTGGAACGTGCTGGATCTCAATATTACGATGCTTTTTCAGCTTGTAAATTTCCTTGTGACCATCTTTGTCCTGAATCTGCTGCTTATCAAGCCACTGCGCAAGGTGATGCAGGAAAGGAAGCAGATGATGTCCTCCATTGCCAGCGAAGCTGAGTCCTTTGAGACAAAGGCTGCAAGCAGCCTGGACAATTATGAAGCGCAGCTGAGGAAGGCGCGTCAGGACGCTGCCTCCAACCGTGACGACGCTCGTGCGGCCGGTCTCAAGGAACAGCAGGCTCTTCTTGACGAGGCGCAGCAGCAGGCTCAGGGTATTCTTGGCGAGGCGCGTGAGCGCCTGCAGGCAGAAGCCGATACATCCCTCAGGGAGCTGCGGTCCAAGCTGGAAACGTATTCCCGGAAGCTCGCCGCTCGCGTTCTGAACGGCTAGGCCCCGGCTGGGACGAGTCTGTAATGACAGGAGGAGGGATGCATTGAGGAAGAAACTTGTGTGTAACGCCGTGGCCGGACTCATGGTTGCCGCACTGCTCGCGACCGTGTTCTGTGCCGCGCCGGCCATGGCCTCCACTGACGGAGGACATGAGCTGCGCTGGGGCGACCTGGCGTGGCGCTGTGTTAACCTGGTTATCTTCGCGGCCATATTATGGCATTTTCTGGGCAAGCTCTGCGTCAAATATTTCAGGGGACGCAGACAGGGCATTGAGGACGGCATCAATGAGCTGAATGATCGCCGTGCCGCCGCCCAGGCGCACCTGACGGAAATCGAGGAGCGCATTGCCAATCTTGAGTCTGAGCGTGAGGCCATACTGGCCGAAAGCCGGGCTCAGGCCGAAAAACTTAAGGAAGACATTGTCAGGCAGGCGCATGCTCAGGCTGATCAGATCGTGGCCATGGCCAGGGTTGCCGCCGAGAGCGAGGCCAGCAGCATCATGCAGCGGCTGCGCGAGACCATTGCCGACGAGCTTGTCGACGCCACCCGCAAGAATCTCGTTGCCTCTCTGAACAAGAGCAAGCACGACAAGCTCATTGACAAATCCCTGAAAAAGGTGGTGCTGCAATGACAGACAAGAGAATAGCCCGTCGTTACGCCAGCGCCATATTCCAACTGAGCATGCAGGAAGGCGGCAGCGTAACCGGCAGGCGCGGCAGGACTCTCAGCAGTCTTAAAGACCTGCTCGATGAGAATGCCGCCCTGGAAAACGTCTTCAAAAGCCCCATTTTCACCGTGGAAGAAAAAAAGAAGGTCATCAGTGATCTTCTGGATCGGGTCGGGGCGGACGCCGTCACCCGGAACTTCATGTGTCTTCTGGCGGACAAGGAACGCCTTCCCTGTTTCCGCGGCATCGTTCAGGCCTACACACGACTCCTGGACGAAGCTACGGGCGTTGTCCGCGGCACGCTGACGACCGCCATCCCCCTGTCGCAGGCAAAACAGAAGTCTGTCAGGCAGGAGCTCGCGGCAAAAGCCGGTGCGAGTCTCGAACTCGCCTTCAACGTTGATCCGTCCATTCTTGGCGGCATCGTGCTCAAGGTAGGCGACAGAATTCTGGATTCCAGCCTGCGCGCGCAGTTGGAGATCCTGAGGGGTACGCTCAAGAGGGGTAACTAGCACATGCAGATTAAAGCAGACGAAATCAGTAAAATCATCGAGGAAGAAATTCAGAACTACGCCCGGCGCGTCGAGATGAGTGAAACCGGCACCGTGCTCTATGTCGGTGACGGCATCGCCCGTGTCTACGGTGTCGAGAACGCCATGTCCATGGAACTGCTTGAGTTCCCTGGCGGCGTCATGGGCATGGTTCTGAACCTGGAAGAAGATAACGTCGGCGTGGCGCTTCTTGGTTCCGATGTGGGCATCAAGGAAGGCGACACCGTCAAACGCACAGGCAAGATCTTCTCCGTGCCCGTTGGCGACGGCATCATGGGCCGCGTTCTCAATCCGCTTGGCCAGCCCATCGACGGACTTGGCCCGGTACAGACCAGCGAAGTCCGGGAAGTGGAAATCAAGGCGCCGGGCATCATTGCCCGTAAATCCGTGTGTGAGCCCATGCCTACCGGCCTCAAGGCCATCGACGCCATGACGCCCATAGGCCGCGGCCAGCGCGAACTCATCATCGGTGACCGTCAGACCGGCAAGACGGCCGTGTGCATCGACGCCATCCTGGCCCAGAAGGACACCGACATCCACTGCTTCTACGTGGCTATCGGTCAGAAAAAGGCCAACGTGGCTCTGGTGGCTGACACCCTGCGCAAGTACGGCGCCATGGAGTACACGACCATCATCTCCGCCACAGCTTCCGAGCCTGCGCCGCTGCAGTACATCGCCGCATACACCGGCTGCACCATGGCCGAGTACTATCGCGACAGCGGCAAGCACGCCCTTATCATTTACGACGATCTGTCCAAGCAGGCCGTAGCCTACAGGCAGATGTCCCTCCTCCTCCGTCGTCCCCCAGGACGCGAAGCCTTTCCCGGTGACGTCTTCTACCTGCACAGCCGCCTGCTCGAGCGCGCTGCCAAGATGAACGACGAGCTTGGCGGCGGATCGCTGACCGCCCTGCCCATCATTGAGACCCAGGCCGGTGACGTGTCTGCCTACATTCCCACCAACGTCATCTCCATCACCGACGGCCAGGTCTACCTCGAGCCCAACCTGTTCAATGCCGGCGTACGCCCGGCCATCAACGTGGGCCTTTCCGTCTCTCGTGTGGGCGGCGCAGCCCAGATCAAGGCCATGAAGCAGGTGGCCGGCACCATGCGCCTCGACCTTGCCCAGTACCGCGAACTGGCCGCCTTTGCGCAGTTCGGTTCCGACCTCGACAAATCCACCAAGGCCAGACTCGAACGCGGTGCCCGCCTGGTTGAACTGCTCAAGCAACCGCAGTACCAGCCCAGCCCTGCCCAGGAGCAGGTTGCGTCCATCTACGCAGCCACCAATGGTTACATGGACGATATCCCGGTGGACAAGATCAGGGATTTCGAGACAAAGCTGCTTACGTATCTGCGTGACACCAGAAAGGAAGTGCTCGAAGCCATCCGCGACAAAAAAGTGCTCGATGACGAAGTGAAGAGTCAGCTCAACGCAGCCATTGAGTCCTTCAAGCAGGGTTACACGGCCTGACGGGAGGTGCCATGCCATCTCTTAAAGATGTCAAGATGAAGATCGTGGGTATAGGCAAAACCCAGCAGATTACGAAGGCCATGAACATGGTGGCCTCCGCAAAGCTGCGTGGCGCCCAGGCCCGCATCGAGCGTTTCCGGCCCTACGCAACCAGGTACAGAACCGTGCTCACGGAACTGGCCGCCAAGGTTGAGGGCAGCACCAATCCCCTGCTTGCTGTACACCCTGAACCGAAGACCTGTGCCGTTATTGTCATCACATCTGACAGAGGCCTGTGCGGCAGCTTCAACACGGCCATCATCGATATGGTCGTGAAGATGATCCGCGAAAAAAAGGACGCGGGCATGCAGGTCAAGGCCATATGTGTCGGCCGCAAGGGGCGTGACGCGCTGCGGCGTCACCCTGACGTTGAGGTGCTGGCTGATTACGTGGACTGCATAGGCTCCCTGGATTTCTCTCTGGCGAGCAACGTGGCGCAGACAGTCATCAACGGGTACGAGGCCGGCGAATTTGACGAGGTCTGTCTGGCCTATGGAGAATTCGTTTCCATGGCGCAACAGCCTCCCCGTCTGGTTCAGCTGCTGCCCTTTGAGACGCCTGAAAAGGAAGAAAGCGCTGCGCAGACAGCGGGGCCTTCCTGCGAATATCTGTATGAACCCGATGAGGAATCGCTCCTTGGTGTCATCCTGCCGCGGTACCTCAAGGTACAGACGTACAGAGGCATGCTGGACACCTACGCCAGTGAAAACGCAGCCCGCATGGCGGCCATGGATAATGCCACGCGCAACTGCAAGGATCTCATCAGTTCACTGACGTTGCTGTACAACAAGACACGGCAGGCTTCCATCACCAGTGAGCTCATCGATATCGTCGGTGGAGCGGAAGCGCAGAATGGGTAAGGAGCCAACATGGAAGAAAAGAATATTGGTAAAGTCGTCCAGGTCATCGGTGCCGTGGTAGACGTGGAATTCGACAGCGGGAAGCTGCCGGACATCCTCACGGCCCTGGAGATCAAAAACACGAACAACGTCAACGCCCCGGACCTCGTCTGCGAAGTGGCCCAGCACCTGGGTGACAACATTGTCCGCACCATTGCCATGGACGCTACGGAAGGACTTGTTCGCGGTATGGAAGTGGTGGACACGGGACATCCCATCATGGTGCCCGTGGGCAAGGCGTCCGTCAGCCGCATCATGAACGTTCTTGGCCGTCCTGTGGATGAACTCGGACCCATCGAAGCCGAAAAGTACTATCCCATACACAGACCTGCTCCAGATTTTACCGAGCAGAACACCAAGGTCGAGCTGCTTGAAACAGGCATCAAGGTCGTCGACCTTCTGGTCCCCTTCCCCAAGGGCGGCAAGATGGGCCTGTTCGGCGGCGCAGGCGTGGGCAAGACCGTTATCCTCATGGAAATGATCAACAACATCGCCAAGGCGCATGGCGGCAACTCCGTCTTCGCCGGTGTTGGAGAGCGTACCCGTGAGGGCAACGACATGTACTACGAACTCAAGGAAGCCGGTGTTCTGGACCGTGCCACGCTTGTCTACGGCCAGATGAACGAGCCTCCGGGAGCCCGCGCCCGCGTGGCCCTCTCCGCCCTGGCCTGTGCCGAGTACTTCCGCGACGAAGAGAACCAGGACGTGCTTCTCTTCATCGACAACATCTTCCGCTTTACCCAGGCAGGTTCGGAAGTGTCCGCTCTGCTCGGCCGCATGCCTTCGGCCGTGGGCTATCAGCCCACTCTCGGCACTGACCTTGGCGCCCTGCAGGAACGCATCACTTCCACGACAAGAGGCTCCATCACCTCCGTGCAGGCTGTCTACGTGCCTGCAGACGATCTGACCGACCCTGCTCCGGCCACCACGTTCTCGCATCTTGACGGCACCCTGGTGCTTTCCCGCCAGATTGCGGAACTGGGCATCTACCCGGCCGTGGATCCGCTGGACTCCACCTCGCGCATCCTTTCCCCGGATGTTGTGGGCGAAGAGCACTACCAGGTGGCCCGCCGTGTGCAGCAGGTGCTGCAGAAGTA
>CAZJPT010000123.1:0-6035 GCA_964547835.1 uncultured Desulfovibrio sp. | reverse complement strand
ACTATGAAATGAGCTGGTTCTAATTCAAGAATATCTTTAAATGGTGTTTTTCCGACCAGTATGAGCAGGACACCGCTTGCCGCAAAGACAGTCGGAATGCTGAAAATTGCAGCCAGTGATCCGCCAAAGAAGGCGCCAAGGAAGTTTCCCATGGATTGACAGGAGAGGTTGAAGCTGCAGGCTCTGGAAAGATGTCCAGGATCAATGTGGTAGTTGAGCAGAGCGTTGATGGCAGGCACGATGCCTACCGAAGTGAAGCCGAAGACAAAACGCAGAAGTCCGAGGGAAAGGGCGCTTTGTGCTGTGGCCTGGGGCAGGCAGAGCAGCCCTGAGCACACCAGGCAGAAGGGCAGTATCAGGGCCGGGCCGTGAGCATCAAGGAAGCGGCCGACTCTGGTGGCGAACAACAGGCTGGCTATGCCGGCAGATGAGAAGACTATGCCGGCTATCAGTGGCAGATGATCTATGTCGGGCTCGAGAATCTTCACGTAGACAGTGACAATGGGCGTCACTGTCATGAGTGAGAACATGGTAATAAAGGTTGTTATGAAGAGCAGGACCATAGTCCTGGTTACGGGAAAGCTGAAGCTGTCCTTAAGCCTGGCCAGCAGAGGCAGTCCAAGGGCGGCTTTATTCACAGGCGGCGAGAAATCTTCTTTCACCAGAAACAGGACTACCAGAAAGCCCGCAAGGGCATGGCCGGACATGATGAAGAAATTTTCCCTGAAGCCGAACGTGTCACCTATCCAGCCACCGATGACAGGACCAATCAGTGTGCCGCTCATAAGGCCGGTCACAAGTACGCTCATGGCCCAGTTGCTGCGTTCCCTGGGCGTCATGGAGAGCACCAGGGGAAAAAGTGCCCCCTGAAAGCCTGACAGCGCTCCCTGCATGAGGCGCAGGGCAGCAAGCTGATAGACAGAACTGGCCATGCTGATGAGCATCATGCAGATGGAGATCCATGCAAGGGCGCGCAGAACCATGAGCTTGCGGCCCCGCTTGTCAGCCAGGGCTCCCCAAATCGGAGAAAAAATGGCGAGACTGAGGAAGGTACAGCTGTAGACCATGCCGGACCATCTGGACAGCTCATCAGTATCCGTGATCCCCATCTCTTCGATGTACAGGGGGAGAATGGGGGCAATCTGACTCGTCCCCGAAGAAACAATAAAGGCAACGGCGGCACAGGCCCAGAGATTCTTCTGCCAGACAGGTAATGTTGAAAAAAGCATAGCAATCCGGCGCCTGATGGTTCCGCACGCACGGGCAGCGCCGCCTCCTTGTCAGTGTTCTATGACTGTGTGTGTCGAGCCGTCATCAGCGACAAAGGCTCGCGTACGCTCATAAAAGGAAGGCTCAGCCGCATCATGTCCCTGTCCCGCATTTCTTGCGGGATACGTGGCAGAAATAGTTGATAGTTGTTGTGGTGTCACGTCGACAATGCTGTATCCGTTGTCTGGAATACGTCTGTGAGCCTGATGCTGGCGATTATCATAGAGCGTCTGTCTGGGGAGGTCCAGCGTTTCAAAAATACTTTGTAGAGTTTGTCTGTTCCTCACATAATCCCGGAAGTGTTGTCATGTACTCTGATGTCCCTGCGAAAAATGTGTTTCCCGCAGAGACTGCCTTGGACTGTACTGGCTGTCCTGGGCAAACGCTGACTCAGCAGCCTGGTCCGGGCGTGTACTTGTTGTCTGGTGTATCTTGCAGGGTTTGTTCGGGATCTTCCCGTGACTGAGGGGGTCGAGAAAAAAGACGGCTCGCCCGCTCGTAAAAAAGTTCATGCGCAGCTGTGCCGATGTGGCTGGCCCGGGAGATAAGCATCGTGATGAATGTCTGCGTGCTGTGCTGCCGTGCTGCCAGTGTCTGCCTGGTCTGTTCCCTGCTGTGCTGCCGTGTTGCGCGGCATCCCTCACGGGCTGAAGACGAGCCCGGGACAAGAGTGCCTGAATGCGGCTTGTCAAAGCGTATTCTGACCATGGCTCTGGCCCTGATTTCCTCCATCAGTTCGTCGACACCTGGAACAGCTCCGGTTGGTCTGCTCCAGTCCCTGTCTGGCGCGGTGACGCGCTTAAGCCACGCCTGATATTCAATCTGTTGTTTTGTAGCGCCTGTAAGGCCCGTCGAGGACATGAATGACCTCCAGGGAAAGTTCCCCGAGCAGCGGCAATGGCGTGCCGTTCTGCGTAGAAATTGTCATGTGAATAAAGGACAGGCTGGCATGTGGCTCGCAAAAAAAAGGACCTCCTTGTCCCTTCTGCCGGGCACTGACTCATGACGAGACTCTGTGATGCCTTTTCCTTGCTGTCTGGTGCCTGTACTGGCCTGTCGCATGGGGCAGGGGGGCTGCATGTCCTGCGTGATGGACGGGGTCCGCTGTCCGTGACAGACAAGGGGTGGCTTGTCCAGGCATCACGGACGCAGGCGGACTGCCCTGCGGGCCCCGTCCCCTGTGCACAGCTCCTTGTCTTGTGACGCGCCGCAGGACAAGGATATGGGGCAGGGAAAAGCGCGTCAGAAGGAGCAAGACAGCAGGATAATGGTGGCCTGGATCTCAAGCCTCGCGAGCCTGGACAGCGGTGCCCGCGGAAACCTCAGACAGGGAACGTCTGGCCCTGTCAAGGAGATATTGTATTTCCTGCACTGTGTCGGCGTCGCATCCGCGTGCGGCGCGACGGACGATCTCGGCCTCTGCGTATGTCAGATGCGCAGCTTCGTGTTCAACAAAGTCCATGACGTAGTCGTTAAAGGTGTCATTCACATGGCGTGATGCCGGCCGGTGCTGCGCCAGGGCCCGGGCTCTGTCGAGCACGTACTGCGCCTCGTCAAGGGCACCTGTGCTGCTGAGGCCGCGGCATGTGAGACGAATGAGTTCGGCCTGATGATAAGTGAACATGTTTTCAGCGCCTTCGAGAAAGTTCATGGCTGCATCGTCCCGTGCGCAGGCTCCTGACCGTGCGCTGGCTGATACGGGCCGGACCGGAGCAAATCCTTTTTCCGATGTAAAGCGCGTCATATCGGTGTCGTCACGACTGACGAGATAGTCTTCGCCTGTGGGCGCCAGAGGCGACGCCGCTGTTGTCTGTGTGGGTATCATAGCGTTTCCTTCCATGGTATCGGGGATTGCCTGCGCCATTTTCCGGGCGCCATATGGTTGATTTTTCAGTGCGGCTTCGATGATTGCCGGCAGAAGGATTTTGCCGGAGTTCTGCCACGCCAGCCTCGGCTGCGTCTGGGGCTGTCCGTGCGGACCCTGGCTTTTTCACATTCCAGAGCAAGCGGCATACCCACGCGCCCTGTGCTGACATTGTCCGGGGCATAATAGTTCTGGGATTCTATACTGCCGTGTCCCATGAGTGCGGCAATGCTGCGCCTGGACTCCGGGCTGTCGTCAAGAAGGTTGACGCTGTCCGCTTTAAAGGCATCGCGGCCGCTGTAGAGGCAGATATTTTTTTCTGCCAGACTGGGAGGCCTGCCGTTACGCAAGTGTTTGTTGGCTGCACGCAGCCAGCGGCCTGTGTATTTCAGCAGACGGGCGTAGGCTGCCTCAGCACTCAGACCCCGGGCAGTCATCCGCGTGATGGCGTCGTTGAACATGTTTAAAAAGCGCTTCACACAGTCTCTGCTGGTGGCGTTTTCCTCTCCTGGAAAGAGCAGATGGCGGACGTGGCCGGTGCCTTGCGCCAGAAAGGCGTTCTGCTTGCCGTTGACAACGGCAAGGGTCCCACCAGCGGGATCATCCACCCATACTGCATGACGCCATTCTTTGGGACGCAGGCCAGTGACACGCGTAGCCTTAAGCCAGGCCGCGGCCAGGAGGCTTCCCGGGTGCCCACGTTCCTCAAGCCAGGCAGTTACCTTGTCCATCTGCGGGCGCGTAGGATTTTTTTCGCGCAGCGAGGCGCCTTGACTTCCTTTGCGGCTCACAGTGGCAGGTCTGAAATTTTCGATGGGAGCGAGACAGGAAGAGGGCAGAGTGCGTCTGAGCACATAGAGCAGGGCCGACTTTGTTGTCATGAGGTTGCCGTGGCTCCATGCCGTTTGCGCATAGCGCTCTGCAAACCATCGCGGAAAAGCCATGAGTTCCTCCCTGGAGAGATCGCGCAGGGGATCTGCTGTGTCCTTTCCGGGGTGGATTGCCGCAGCGTATTCTGCGAGATGCCGCCTTGTCTTGACAAGATAGCTGTGCACCGTGCTGTCGGCACGGGCGTGTCTGCCTGTCCAGCGCTTGAAGACGGCATGTGCTTCATCGGTGGGGAGATGACTTTTATATATTGACATCATTATAATACGTAGCGTATCTTCGCGAAGTCCTTTGTGGGATAAAAGTGTTTTGTAGCTAACTATTTAGCATAAGTACTTTTTTTGGTCCTGCCCCGGCATGATGAGGGTATGCCAGGGAGCAGTTGAAACAAGTGTTGATAAATTAGCTAGCTAATAAAAAATGTCAATCCCAATTGAAAAGTGGCTTCATATGTAAGATTATCACCTTGTTAAAACGAGTTATGCTATTTCACCGGAGACCTGTCTGCTGGCTGTTGTAACAGGGCAAAAATTATTTAGAGCTGTTATAAAAAATTAGAAAAATTTTTTCATGGCCGCAAAAAGAGGTGTCCTCTCGGAAGCAATACAGACGGACACCCCCTGGCCACGGGGAGAAACAATGACGAAAGCGCGTGCTGCTGTCCTGGGACAGACGCTGTCCCTTGTTCATTCTCATTTTATCAGAAGCGTTGTCAGGGGACTGACCGTCCTCCTACTGGCCGCTGTACTGTGTTTCGCCACATGCCCGGCGCAGGCCGCGACGGCCCTGCTGGAGGGAATTGAGATCCCTGGCGCCACGGCGGACGCCTCTGGAACCAGCATCCAGGGAGACGCTTGGAGTGTGGGGCCCGGTCTTGCAACGGCTGCAAACCAGGAGGTTCTCGTGCAGCAGCTGACCGCCGTTGGGAAGGCGTTGTGCGAGCAAATGGCCTTGCTCAATGCGGCACTGCAGACAAAGCTTGGCGGCGGCACCTCGGCCAGTTCGGAAATGGCACTGGGCGCCACCAGAGAACTTGTAGCTGCCCTGGAGCGGCTGGGCCGCGTGCTGAGCCCAGATACCGAGGCCACGCAGCACCATCCCCTCAATGATCAGGAGCCCCGTGCGGACCGGGCCGCGGCCCTCGCAGGCAACGGGCAGCAGAAGAGCCGGACCACGCTGGACGAGCTGCAGGAAGAGATGCTCGATTCTACCAGGCGTGACGGCATGACCCGCAATTTCGCACAGGCTCAGGGACAGCAGGACTATATCCTGCTAGACTCGGAATTGTTGCGGGACGAAGGCGTCTTCAGGCCGTCCTGGCTTTTGCCGGCCGGCGGGCTTATTACCGAGCAGGCCAAGTCCACCTATATGATCGGCGTGCTTGCCAATCCTGTTCCACAGCCTGGTGTCAGTGAGGGAGCTGCGCTGACGCCAGGAGGACGGCGCGGCGCTGCCGCCCTCAAGATAAAATCAGCCCAGACCGGTGTGGCCGAGGGCGCTCTGCGCTTTGTGTCACAGTTTTCGCTGCCCCTTGGCAATTACAGTCTGGCTGTGCCCCAGCTTGAAGAGATGGCCGGGGTCGCCGAAGATGACCGCAGCGAAGGAGATGAGATGGGGTACTCGCTGATGCAGTACTTTACTGCCAGACAGCAGTACTTTTCCGGTAATCTCAACAAGCTTCGTGAGTCTGTGCTCTGGAACACCAATGATACTCTCAAGCACCTCATGGTGATTCTCGCCGAGTCCTACCATTTGCAGCTTGAGCTTCTGCGTGCCAGTCTTCATCAGACTGCTCTGCTCGCCACGCTGGTCGGCATACAGTCGCGGGATCAGAACGACGTCATCGAGAGCAATCTGGCTCCCATGCGCCAGAATGAAGGACAGAGCGGCTCATGATCCCCACCTTGAACATTGCGTCAAAGCCTCATTCGTCAGCCCAGCCGGTATGCATCTGCCTCTTGGGCATGCCGGCAAAACCTGCTATAAATCTGGTCGTTGACTGAACATTTCCCGA
>CAZJPT010000122.1:0-6039 GCA_964547835.1 uncultured Desulfovibrio sp. | reverse complement strand
ATATTGGTCAGGTTTGGGCTTTCGGTGATTGCAGCGGATTGGGAAGTCTTTAGTACATAAAAGCACAGTGTTAAGATGGTGTATCCAGAGTTTTGAGATCTCCTTTTATGCAACGGGCATGGCGAATTTGGCCCGGAAGTAGGATCTATGCCGTCACAAATAACCGGGCACTCTGGCTTCGCTGGCAGACGACAAAAAGTGGTCCACACTATGGACACCTCCGGCGGCGCACAGGAAATGCAGGTGGTTAACAAGCCCGGCCTGTATTCGCTTGTTCTCCGCAGTCGCAAGCCTCAGGCCTGGGTATTCAACCTTGGGTTACCCATGTAGTGCGTCCCCTTCATCCGCAAAAAACATGGGGGTTATACGATGCATGGCAGTGAGTGGTATAAAAAAATAAACACAACGCACTGTCTTTCAAGATCTCACCTCACGGCGTGGGGTCACTGCGTTCCCTGCCAGCGTTGCACTTGATTTTGGAATCTGCGAATCAGTGCTGATGGCAGCAGCCGTCTCCGTGTTCATGTTCGTGTCCGTGTCCGCCGGGCTGGGAAGTGCGTCGCGTCAGGGCGCGTTCCATATTGTCCTCAAAGGCGTCGGCCTCACCGAGATAGTCCAGCACACGGTAGTGCAGGTTGCCTATCATGTGTTCGATGACGTCGCTGTACTCCCCAAAGGTGCGTCCGAGCAGCGTGGTCAAAAAGAGGATGCGCCTGGTGTGACGGTAGGCCTCCTGGCCGTCGGGATCGCCCTCGGGCGCTCCCTCGAGCTCGGCAATGAGCGCGTCGATATCCTCCTGAGTAACATCCTTGATGGGGACTGGTTCATCGTTGATGTGTGCCTTTCCCTCGCGCAGAGTCAGCACCTGCGGCTGATCCGCGATAAAACCGATGATGACGGACATACTCCCTCCAGTCTTCGCGACACGCCGTAAAAAGGCGTGTCGCGCTCCTCGTCACAGATATCGACAATGACTGCCAGCCGTGCAGCTGTCTGTCCTTGCTGAGCATGCTCTGCAGCTTTCTGACCATGGCGCAGCGGTGTCGTGTCGCGCTTTTGTCGCCGAGACAGCCGTACTTTCCCAGAGTGTCAAGTATGGCGGCAGAAGACGGATCCATCTTTCGCAGAGTGTCATCCGGGCCTTTCTCCACAGCTGCAAGGCACATGATGTCGCTTATCATTATAGATGCGCTCGATGCGGAGGCCGTGGAGAAAGCCTTCCATAACGCGCATGAATTATTCCCCGTCCGTGTCAAGAATCTCGGCGAAACGGGCGCGCAGGTCAGTGAGTTTGCGCAGGTTGTCCTTAAGCCCGGCCTCGCGCTCGCGTTCACGCTGCACGATTTCCGGTTTGGCGCGGGACACAAAGCTTTCATTCCCAAGCTTTTTAGCAACGACTTCCAAGGCAGCTTCAGTCTTGCCTATTTCCTTGGCCAGACGGGCCACCTCGCTCTTGAGGTCCACGTTGCCCTTGAGGGGCACGATAATCTGGCACCCCTGCACCACGGATGTGGCCGAGGCCCTGGGTGCCGTCACATCCTTGCCTGTCTCCAGGGACTCAAGACGCGCCAGGCTGGTCACCAGATCGCAATTAACCGCAATGAGTGTGGCCTGTTCGTCGCTGGCCGGATGGAGCATGAGCTTGAGACGCTGGCCGGGATTGATGCCAAGCTCGGCCTTGATGGTGCGCACGGCGACAATGACGCCCTGCAAAAATTCCATGCAGCCCGCCTCGCTTTCTCTGAGGCAGCCCGGACGTGCTGCCGGGTAGCGTACGGTGGCCAGATCCTCGCCGTCGTGGCCGGGCAGAGCCTGCCAGATTTCGGCAGTAACAAAGGGCATGACGGGGTGCAGCAGGATGAGGATTTCCTTGAGCACACTGTAGAGCACACAGGCGGACTCGGCCTTGCGCCCGGGATCCTGCATGTCTGTCTTGATGAGCTCCAGGTACCAGTCGCAGAACTCGCTCCAGAGAAATTTGTAGCCTGCCTGGGCAACGTCATTGAAGCGGTATTCGTCAAAGGCCTTGTCCATATCGGCCTTGAGCAGTTCAAGACGGTGCAGGATCCAGATATTGGCAAGTCCCCGCACCTGATCCAGGGGCACGGCTGCAGGCTGCACGCCGCCCAGGTTCATGAGCGTGAAGCGGGCTGCGTTCCAGAGCTTGTTGACAAAGTGCCTGTATCCCTCGATGCGTTCCTCGGAGAGACGGATGTCGCGCCCCATGGCGGCAAAGGCCGTAAGGGTAAAGCGCAGGGCGTCGCAGCCGTAGGACTGGATCATCTTCACCGGGTCAATGACATTGCCTGTGGACTTGGACATCTTGCGCCCTGTGGCGTCACGCACAAGGGCGTGCAGATAGACGTCCTTGAAGGGCACCTTGTTCATGAAGTGCTCGCCCATGATCATCATGCGCGCCACCCAGAAGAAGAGGATGTCAAAGCCCGTAACCAGCACCGCAGTAGGATACCATTTTTCAAGGTCATCGGTCTTGTCAGGCCATCCCAGCGTGGAGAAGGGCCACAGCGCCGAGGAGAACCAGGTGTCCAGCACATCCTCGTCCTGCTTGAGGCAGGAGGATCCGCAATGCGGGCAGGCGGCAGGTGCTGACTCGTCGACGATAATGTGCCCGTTTTCGCACTGCCAGGCGGGAATGCGGTGCCCCCACCAGATCTGGCGGCTGATGCACCAGTCGCGCATGTTGTCGAGCCAGTGGTAGTAGGTCTTGAGCCAGGTTTCTGGAAGCAGTCTGGTGCGCTCGGGCATGGCGCTCCTGGCCCTGGCGGCCAGCCTGGATGTGGCAACAAACCACTGCTCGGACACATGGGGCTCGACTACAGTGTGGCAGCGGTAGCAGTGGCCAACGGAATGGGACAGGGCTTCGACGCCCAGCAGATCGCCCGCTGCCTCGATGTCGGCCACGATGGCATCGCGGCAGGCCTGCCTGGTCATGCCGGCGTACTTGCCGGCCTCGGCCTTCATGACGCCGTCCTCGTCAATAACCTGGACGAATTCAAGATTGTGATTCTTGCCCAGCGTCCAGTCATTGTGGTCATGGCAGGGGGTGACCTTGAGGGCGCCGGTGCCGAAGGTCATGTCAGCATATTTGTCGGCAATGACAGGGATGCGGCGTCCAAGTACAGGCACCAGGGCGGTTTTGCCCACCAGGTGCCGGTAGCGCTCGTCATCCGGGTGCACGCATATGGCCGTGTCACCGGGAATGGTCTCGGGACGGGTGGTGGCAATGACAATGCCCTGGTCGTCTCCTTCAACATGGTAGCGTATCTTCCACAAGTTGCCCTTCACGTCATTGTGCTCGACTTCGTCGTCAGCCAAGGCGGTATGGCAGCGGGTGCACCAGTTGATGATATACTTGCCGCGGTAGATCAGGCCCTCGTTATAGAGCTGCACGAAGACCTTGCGCACGGCGCGGGAAAGGCCCTCGTCCAGGGTAAAGCGCAGCCGCGTCCAGTCCACAGAACAGCCCAAGCTGTCGATTTGGTTGAGGATGCGGTGTCCGTAATCCTCGCGCCACTGCCACACATGCTCCACGAATTTTTCGCGGCCGAGATCCTGCCTGCGCATTCCTTCCCTGGCCAGGGCTTTTTCCACAACGTTCTGGGTGGCAATACCGGCGTGATCCGTGCCGGGAATCCAGAGCACATTGCGTCCTTTCTGGCGGTAGTGACGGCACAGACAGTCAATGAGCGTGAGGTTGAGTGCATGCCCGATATGCAGGGCGCCCGTAACGTTCGGCGGGGGGATGACGATGCAGTAAGGATCACCGGGGTCCTTCGGATCCGGCGTGAACGTCTTGTCCTCACGCCAGCGTGAACGCCATCTTGCTTCCACGTCACAGGGCTCGTAGCCCTTGGGGAGTGTATCGGACATCTTGCATTCTCCATCAAAGTCAGGGATAGTGTGTCTGCTATGGTAAAAAATTCGCCGCCTGTCGCCATGCTGTGGGATGCGTCCCACATCTGGGGGTTCATGTCCTTGCGCGCTTTGCTGAGCCTTGGCTTTTCCGTAAGGCTCATGAAAGGCAAAGATATAGCCCAAGGGGCTCTTTTTCGCAAGACGGACGGAGGTGAGCTCTCCCGTCTGCTGCTGGTGCCTGGTGGTTCTGCCGGTCTCAAGATGGATGGCCTGGGCCCGGGGGGCAGGGAGCAGGTGCGCTCGTTCATTGCCTCAGGCGGACGCTATCTGGGCTTTTGCGGCGGTGCCGGTCTGGCCCTGGCCCATGCGCGTGGCCTTGGTCTGTGTCCATGGATACGCGCCGATTACCCGCAGCGTTTGCTGCATCTTATTTCCGGGCATACCCTGGTTGATCCCTGTCCCTCGGAACTGACTCCGGACTGGGGCGGGCGTCAGCCTGCCCTGCCGGTGTGGTGGCCCGGACGTTTCAGCAACGGCGGCGGCGACGTGGAAGTACTGGCCCGCTACGCGGCTCCTGACCATGATTTCTGGATAGCGGACATTGCTCTGGAGAGCGTGCCAGTGCATGTCTTCAGCTCATGGAAGACTCGCTACGGTATCAATCTGACAGCGGATTTTCTGAAAGGAACCGAGATCATGGTGCGCGGCCGTCACGGCCATGGCGAATACGTGTTAAGCTACTCGCACCTGGAGACGCCGGCCAGCCCGGATGCCAACGCCTGGCTCGTCCATATTCTGACTCGTCTTACCGGCGCCGGCGTGAGCAGCCGCACAGTGCCGGCATGGGATCTTGAGTCGGCCTTTGCATGTCCGCCTGCTGAAATGCCGGACTCGCTGCACGCTCTGGTAGAGGGCGCAAGGGAGCTGAGTCATCTGGGCATGGAGCACAGGCTCTTCTTTCCGCGCACCTCCTGGCTTATGGGCTGGAAGCCAGGACTGCCGGGCAGCTTGTGCAACAATCTGCTGGCCGCGGCGAGCACGGCCTGCAGCGTGCGTCCGAGCAGGGCGGCCCTGGATTTCTGGCTGGAGCACGAGACCGATCTGTGCAAGTGCGCGAATGATTTCTTTGCTGGCGCCGAGGGATATCTGCTGGCCGCACGTTTGTCCGACACCCTGAGCGGCATTATGCCCACGGCTGTAGACCGCAAAAGCCTGGCCCATGAACGAGACCGCCTGTTTGGCCACCCCATGCTCGGCCGCGGACTGCTCGGCGACATTATCACCATGATAGAAGAGTACATCTACCTGTGTCTTGTCGATGACTGCGCAGGCGCATGGACAGAAGATCTGTCCCCAGCCGGGGAGCAGGGAATGTAAAAAACGGGAACATCATGTTGTTCCATGATATTCCCGGTGTCAGTGAGAGTGTATCAGGACGGCGTCACAGGACTGCAGCCGTACACTCCAGAGGCTTACAGCTTGCGGATTTCGGCGTACCAGGCTGCCGACTGCTCCAGAAGGCTCGTGTTTCTGCTGGCCAGCTCCTGGGGATCACGCAGATAGCCGTCCATGAGCTGAGCTGCGTCAAAGAGAGCGTTAATCATGCTGGCCAGTACGGCGTCGTTTGCGTCAGCCTTGTAGATGCGCAGCATGGAGCGCAGGAGCGGGTGCTCGCGGTTTACTTCCAGGGTTTTGACCGGCGGGGTGGTATCTCTGGACATGGTTCGCATGAACTTGTCCATAACCGAGGTGACGCCATCAGCCGAGGCGAGCAGGGCCGGGCTGTCAGCCAGCCTGGAGGAGATGATTACCTTCTCGACCTTGTCACCGAGCACGTCCTTCATCCTGGCGAGCAGACTGTCAAAGGCGCTCTCGTCGTCGGCACTGAGGGGCGCAGCCTTAGGGGTGTCCTCCTCCTTGTCAGGGAAGGCCTCCAGATCCTTGTCCTCAGCCTTCTCAATGGATTTGAACTCCCAGTCCTTATACTTGCTCATGCCGGTCAGCATAAATTCGTCCAGGGCTTCATAGAAGAAGAGAACTTCGATGCCCTTTCTGCGGAAGCGGCCAAAGTATGGATTGACCTTGGCGGCTTCACGGTTGGGAGCGCTGAAGAACCAGAAAGTCTTCTGGCCCTCCGCGGCGCGCCCCATGTAGTCATCAAGG
>CAZJPT010000121.1:0-6051 GCA_964547835.1 uncultured Desulfovibrio sp. | reverse complement strand
GCCTACAGCGCACTGCTTGACAGCGTTAATAACGGGCGTGTCAATTCCGTGACCATTCAGGGACAGGAACTGACCGCCGTGCTCGGCGACGGCTCAACGGTGCATACTTTTATTCCCAGGGACGATAAATTGGTTCCGCTGCTTCTGGAAAAGAAGATTCAGGTCAATGCGGAGCCTGTTGAAGGCCAGCCCTGGTATATCTCGATTCTTATCTCGCTCTTCCCCATGCTGCTGCTGGTCGGCATCTGGATTTATGCCATGCGCCAGATGCAGGGCGGCGGATCTGGCAGAGGCATGTCTTTTGGGCATTCCAGAGCCAAACTGCTTAATCAGAATGAAAGCAGACGGGTCACCTTCGCCGACATAGCCGGTGTGGACGAAGCCAAGGACGAGTTGCAGGAAGTGGTGGAGTTTCTCTCCAATCCTTCAAAATTTACCCGTCTTGGCGGGCGTATTCCCAAGGGCTGTCTGCTGGTGGGGCCTCCAGGCACTGGCAAAACGCTGTTGGCGCGTGCCGTGGCCGGCGAGGCAGGCGTGCCCTTCTTCTCCATCTCCGGTTCGGATTTCGTTGAAATGTTTGTAGGTGTTGGCGCCTCGCGCGTGCGCGATCTGTTCGCGCAAGGCAAGAAGAATGCACCCTGTATCATCTTCATTGACGAAATTGACGCGGTAGGACGTCGCCGCGGTGCCGGACTCGGAGGGGGCAATGACGAGCGCGAGCAGACCTTGAACCAAATGCTCGTGGAGATGGACGGCTTTGAAGCCAATGAGGGGGTTATCCTCCTAGCTGCTACCAACCGTCCAGACGTGCTTGATCCCGCTCTTCTCCGTCCTGGCCGTTTTGACAGGCAGGTTGTGGTATCAACGCCGGATCGTGCGGGGCGCAAACAGATACTGACCATACACAGCAGAAAAACGCCTCTGGCCACGGACGTGGATCTTGGTGTCATCGCTGCCGGCACACCAGGGTTTTCCGGCGCTGATCTGGAAAATCTGGTCAATGAGGCCGCTCTTCAGGCAGCCCGCGATTCGCGGGACGAAGTCTCTATGCATGACTTTGAATACGCCAAGGACAAAATTATCATGGGCCGCGAACGCCGCAGCCTTATCCTCTCAGATCAGGAAAAACGCGTCACTGCCTGTCATGAAGCCGGTCACGCCCTTGCCGCCAGGCTGCTTCCCGGAACCGATCCCGTGCACAAGGTGAGCATCATTCCCCGCGGCCAGGCTCTTGGCGTCACTATGCAGCTGCCTGAGGAAGACAGACACGGCTATTCCAAAGAATATCTGCTCAACACGCTGGTCGTTCTACTTGGCGGACGCGTAGCTGAGGAAATTGTTTTTGAGGACGTAACGACCGGTGCATCCAACGACATAGAGCGCGCCACCAGCACGGCCCGCAGAATGGTCTGCGAATGGGGTATGAGCGATACTGTCGGCACCATTGCTATTGGCGAGTCCGTACAGGAAGTGTTCATTGGACGCGAATGGATACAGAACAAGAACTACAGTGAAGATACGGCGCGTGTGGTGGACGTCGAGGTGCGACGCATACTTGACGAAGCACATAAGCGCTGCCTTGACCTGCTCAACGAGCATATAGATGCCCTGCATCGCATAGCTGAAGCACTTGTTACCCGAGAAACCATCGACGGCAACGAACTTGACCTGCTTATTGAGGGGAAGCCGCTTCCGCCTCTCGATGATGACGCAAAGGGGAAAAAGAACGGAGACAAACGCACTGCTTCCGACGCGGATGGACAACCAG
The DNA here is from genome assembly GCA_964547835.1 of uncultured Desulfovibrio sp. Classification (GTDB taxonomy): domain Bacteria; phylum Desulfobacterota; class Desulfovibrionia; order Desulfovibrionales; family Desulfovibrionaceae; genus Desulfovibrio. The sequence goes on along the minus strand of CAZJPT010000121.1, from coordinate 4,283 downwards.
GGCAGCCTCAGGAAAACGAGCCGCAGGACGACGCACCCGAAGACGGATCTGACGAGGATAAGCCGCTGTCATCAGCAGAGGAAGGATTTACCTTCGAACCGGAATCACCTGGAGACCCAAAGGCCAAAGATCATGATCCCGACGTAAAAACGCGTTGACGGCACTTGCCGGAGGTGCGCGTGACCCTTGTCAACACGTTGTGGCTTGGTGCTGAGTGTCCCATATCCTACGCCGGCCCGGCCGGTGTTATGGGCATTGTCAACATTACTCCTGATTCATTTTTTCCCGATAGCAGGGCCCGGGACTGGTTAGACGCCAGTCAGCGGGCTCTGCGTCTTATGGCCGACGGAGCCGACGTCATCGATCTCGGCGCAGAATCTTCCCGCCCTGGGGCGGCTCCGGTCTCTGCCAGGGATGAAATCGAACGACTGCTCCCTGTCATCGACGCCCTCAGGAGCGCAGACACGCCTCCTGTCCTTTCCGTAGACACCTATCACGCGCATACTGCAGCCACTGTCCTTGAGCATGGGGTCTCCATCATCAATGACATTTCCGCATGTGCTTTTGACCCCGGACTTATAGACGTCCTCGTGCAGTACAAGCCAGCCTACGTGCTCATGCATTGCCAGGGGACACCAGCCACGATGCAGAAAGCCCCTTGCTACGACAATGTGCTCGACGAGGTAACGGCCTTCTTTGAACGCCACATGAATCATCTTGTGTGTGCCGGGCTCCCTGAGGAGCACATATTACTTGACCCGGGAATTGGTTTTGGCAAAAAAATGGAACATAACCTTGCGCTCATGGCCCACCCGGAAGCCTGGGCCCGCCTCGGTCGTCCCTCGCTGATGGCTTTGTCCATGAAGCGTGTTTTCGCTGACCTTCTCGACCTGCCCACGGATCGTCGAGGGCCAATCACGCAGACGGCCACGGCACTGACCTTTGTCAAGGGATACACCTGGCACCGCGTCCATGATGCCGCTGCTGCTCGTCACGCCCTCACCCTTGCCTCGGCACTCACTCATTGACCTCAATCGCGCCCCGACCTCAGAGGAGCCTATGTTCGAACATATCTATGTCGACTGGAGAGATATCCTTGACATTGCTCTCGTCAGCATACTTCTCTATCAGGTCATACAGCATCTGCGCGGTTCAAGAGCCCTGGCTGTACTCACGGGCTTTTTCATCCTGGCCATTCTTTACATCGTCAGCAGGTCTGTCGGCTTCTATACCCTGTCCTGGCTTCTGGACCACTTTTTCTCTTCCCTGTTCCTGGTCATCGTAGTCATCTTCCAGCAGGATATCCGTCACGCCCTGGGCGAGATAGGTGCTACGTCGTTTTTCAAAGGCAAGTCACTTAAGGCAAGCGGCATGGAGGAAGTGGTCTGCGCCTGCGAGGATATGGCCAAGGCCCGTATCGGCGCCCTCATTGTCATTGAGGGCAAGATGCGTCTGGACGACATGATTAAGCGCGAGGGCGTGTCCATTGACGCTAAACTGAGCCGTCACCTGCTCAAGAATATTTTCTATCCCAAAGCACCGCTGCACGACGGCGCCGTTATCATCAGTCACGCTCGCATATCCGCAGCGGCCTGCATTCTGCCACTGGCGGAAGTTCGCGGTCAGGCCTTCGGCACCCGTCACAGAGCCGCGCTGGGCATTACGGAGGAAACGGATGCCACTGTCGTCGTCGTCAGTGAGGAACGCGGGGAAATATCCATCGCTCGCAAGGGCATCCTGACGCGTAACCTGAACTCCACCAAATTGAGGACCGCTCTCAATGAGCTTCTCTAGTAAGAAACATTCCCTGCTGCTGCATGTTGTTTCTGTCTTCATCTCTGTGTGCATCGCTACAGCCATGTGGTACATGGTGAGCGTACGTGACAGAATTGAGATGCAGCTTGACGTCAATATGGACTATGTCGGCATCCCCAAGAATCTGATCGTCACGGATGGCCTTGTCAAAACAATCACCGTGCGTCTGCGCGGTCCTGAGGCGTTGCTGCGCAACATCAATTCTCCGCACCTGAGCCATCAGATAGATCTCTCTCATATCAAGCGGGGTGTATCCATTGTGCCTCTGACGGCAGAGAAACTGTCCGGCTATTACCGGGCTTTCGATGTTCTGGACGTGCAGCCGCCACGCATTGTGCTGAAAGCTGATCTCCTCATAGAGCGTGTGGTCCCCGTGGTGCCTGAGCTGCATTACACACTGCGCAAGGACGCTATCACTGTCTCTGAGGTGACTGCGGCACCAACCGCCGTGTCTGTACGTGGACCGGAAAGCGTAGTGGCCGATATCACAAGCCTGCGCCTGCCTGTAGAAGTTGATTCCAGGACATCAGGATCTGTCGTTGAGCAGATTCTGCCTCTTGATGCACCAAGCCTTGTAACCATCAGTCCCAAATATGTGCGCATCAGCTATACTGTCACCAGCAAGCGTGTCTCAGTAGAACATGTGTACCCGGTGATCGTTTCCTCTGACACCCCGGAGAAATTTTTAGTCTCTCCACGGGAGGTAACCTTGACGGTTGAAGTGCCGGAGAACCTGGCTGCCAGCGAGAAATACCTGTCCGAGCTCACCTTGAGCGTGATTCCTCCTGTTTCCCTTCAGGACGGCGAAGAGGTCGAACTTCCTGTACATTACCGCACTCCAGACGGTATGATCGTTCTGGCTCCGCGCCTTGAAACAGCCACAGTCAGTATTCATAAGAACGAATAAGAGCACGTCTCGCTGCAACAAGCTGCTCTCTGCACACACTGAGCCTGACGGACTGCATGCATTGCAAAACATTCCCAGTTGCAGAATATGGCAGGACTTGGCAAATGCGGCGTAAAGCCCCTCGCTTTCGCGATGGGGATAAGCCGCTCCCGCGCAGGCGGGATATGGGAGTGTCAACGCAGCAGCTGCAGTGTCGCAGCCTCAAATTCATTGGGACGGAACAGCTCCGTCTCGACTTCGCCGCACAGACGCACGCGATCCTGCGGCGTCACAGACTGTCCGGCGAAGGTCTCATTGTCGATTTCCACCACAATTTCTCCAGTCATATCCTGGAATACGTACTTATCGTCGTCTGTCGCCAGCCTGCTGATAATACGGCCGCTGATGCAGACATTGTCACGGTCCAGCTTCAAACCAAGCACCTTGTCCACAGACATGGATTCAGTGCCGCCGCTGTTGACAGGCCCTTGGAAACCGGCTGAAGCCGGTGAGGGAAGTGCGGCAAAAACAGCTGCCAGAATGCACGAACAGAGATATATAATTTCTTTCATAGCTACTGCGGTGCCGGACTCTGCCACCATGGCAGCAACAGCACCCCTCCTTGTATTGTGCCTGTATAATATGACATATGCGTACCATTCTTACCAGGAGATGGTCCGAATAGTCCAGCCAGTATCGGAAGATCAATTTCTTACACGATGGCAGACGTACGTCAGCCCGCAAAACCCCCTTCATTCCCTTTGTCGATACTCGTGATCCGGAAAAGCTCGTCTATCCGTCCTGTCTCGATCTTCTCTTCCTATCGGGCTGCAGGATTATGTGCAGTGCAGAAACGACAATTCCTCGCGTAGCGCCACGACGCTGAACAAGGTCATGTGCGTTCCGCTGCCCGGGCCCTGCTGAGCAGGGAGTGCGGCGAGAAAGTTTCAATGCTAGAGCCCGCAGCCTCACTTTGGCTCCGTCACTAATATTTTGAAGCTGATTACAAAAGCTTATATTGTCGCAAAGGGGCAGACGGAGAGGCCAGAGAACGCCAGAACTGTCACTTTACCAGCTTCATAAAAATTACGTCAAACCCTCATTTGTCCGCCCTGGTCAGCTTGACTTTATCTGCAAATCAGTGAAAATTCAGAATACACGACAGCGTGAAGGAGGACTGCTGAATGACGACTAAAGCTAGGCGTAAACCTGTTACTGTTAAGACTGGGCAAACCCTGGTCAAGGCAGACATAGTGGATAAAGTCAGGGAAGCCACAGGACTCACTGTCGAGGAATCAAAAAGGAGTGTTGAGGGACTTATCGCTCTCCTGAAACGCGGGCTCGTCGAAGACAAATCAGTTCTTATCTCCAGCTTCGGTAAGTTTGAGGCCAGACTTAAGAAACCACGCCTTGGGCGCAATCCCAAAACAGGGGAGAAAATGACTCTGTCCGAGCGCATGGTTGCAACATTTAAGCTTTCCCGCAAGCTCCGTGCTCAGCTTAACGAACACTGGCAGGCGAACGAAGCTGCCGGAGAAAAATAATGTCTCTTTTTGACATCCTCCCCCGCCTGAAGGCGGGG
>CAZJPT010000120.1:0-6093 GCA_964547835.1 uncultured Desulfovibrio sp. | reverse complement strand
AGGAAATCGGCGGTTACGTGGCCGAGGGCATTCTGGACGCCGGCATCTCGGCGCTGGACTGGCTGCGCGAGATGGATCTCGAGGACAAGGTTATCCAGGTCTCCAACCTGGTTTACTCGAAGAACAGCCTGCGCCAGAGCCGCTGGGTGCTGGCAGTAGCCGGTGACTCGCCCTATCAGAAGGCCGAGGACTTGGCGGGCAGGCGTATCGCTACCGAGGTGCAGCACCTCACCGACCTCTACTTTAAAGAGAAGAACGTGCCCGTGCAGGTCTTTTATTCCTGGGGTGCCACTGAGGCCAAGGTCGTGGAAGGTCTGGCTGACGGCATAGTGGAGGTCACCGAAACAGGGACCACCATCCGTGCTCACGGCCTGCGCATAATCGACGAAGTTATGCGTTCCAACCCGGTGCTGGTGGCCAATCCCGCAGCCTGGAAGGATCCTGTCAAGCGGGCAAAGATTGAGCAGCTGAACCTGCTTCTGCAGGGTGCCCTGCGTGCCGAGAGCCTGGTTGCCATCAAGATGAACGTGTCCGGCGAGAACCTGAAGGCCGTACAGGACATGCTGCCCTCTCTCAACTCACCTACTGTCGCGCCCCTGCAAAACGGCACCTGGTTTTCCGTGGAGACCGTGGTTGAGGCGAAACTCGTGCGCGATCTCATTCCCCGCCTCAAGGCGGCAGGCGCTGAGGGCATACTTGAATACACGTTGAACAAGGTCATTTAGGGCCATGACACGGGGATCGGGTTATCCGGTCTCTGGACGGAGTCCCGGGGCGTACCCGGCGCAGCAGGCGCCGCGTGCGCCTCTGGCTGCTTAACGGGGTTGCGGAGGGAAATCATGACGAATAAGGACGAACTGCTCAGTGCCGAAAACGAGGCCAGGAGCAGGGAATATCTGGAATCTCTGCCCACAGTGGACGAAGGGCAGACTTTCTGCTTCGAGTGCACGCCGGACGCTCCCTGTTTCAACAGGTGCTGCCGGCAGCTGACCCTGCCGCTCACCCCTTATGACGTGCTGCGTGCACGGCGTGCCCTTGGCATGGCCAGCGATGTTTTTCTGGATCGCTTTTGCAGCATCAAAAACTTTCCGGACTCCGGGCTCCCCATAGGCATGCTGCGCATGCTGCGGGATCCGGACGAAACCTGTCCCTTTGTGACGCCGGCCGGCTGCCAGATTTACGATGACAGGCCAGGCGCCTGTCGCTGCTATCCGCTTGGACGCGGGACAAGCATAGGCCGTACGGGTGTTGCCGAGACGTTCTATCTTGTCGAGGAAAAGCACTGTCAGGGGTTTTCCGGCAGTCGTGACTGGACACCATATGAATGGATGGAGCATGAGGGGCTGCCCCCCTACAACTCGTCCAATGATCACTACATGCGCCTTGGTGCAATGATTGCCGCATCGGGTTCACCCATCGAGGGAAAGATGGCCAATATGGCAGTACTCTGTCTCTATCAGCTGGATCGCTTCAAGGAGTTCATCGGAAAAATGCGGATTTTCGACCGCGTCGAGGCAGACAGGGAACGTCGTGAGGCCATCATGGAAAATGAGGAAGCTCGTCTGGAATTCAGTCTTGACTGGATGGAGCTCATCCTCTTCGGAAGTTGTCCGGGACTGCCCCGCAAATAACAGGCCGGGACAGGTCAAGTCCGGGCTGCCGACAGAGGCAGGCATTTTTGCTGTTGCCCGGATGTAATGCGGACGTGCTGTCAAAGCAGGCAATTGTACAGCGTACTGCAGGTTGCCGACAGAGATGGAAATCAGGGCCGGCACATGAGCCATGAACACACGTTCCGCCGCCTGTGGAACGTCCATCCTGCGGAAGAGCTCATAAGGAGAGCGATTGATGAGTAGAGAAATTGACGCGCAGATGTCCCTTATCAAGCGCGGTATTGCCGAATTGATAGACGAGGGGGAGCTTCGTAAGAAGCTGGCGCGTGAAAAGCCGCTTGTGGTAAAGGTCGGCTTCGATCCTACTGCGCCAGATTTGCATTTGGGCCACACTGTGGTTATGCAGAAAATGCGTCATTTTCAGGATCTCGGCCATACCATCGTATTTCTCATAGGTGATTTCACCGGACGCATTGGTGATCCCAGCGGCAAGTCTGAGACCCGCCCGCCGCTTACCGAAGAACAGGTAATGGAGAACGCTGCCACCTACAAAAAGCAGGTCTTCAAGATCCTTGATCCTGAAAAGACAGTGGTGGACTTTAACTCCAGGTGGCTGGGCAGCATGGGAGCAGCAGATTTTATCCGCCTGGCTTCCAGCTACACTGTGGCCCGCATCATGGAGCGCGACGATTTCAGCAAGCGCTTTAAGGAAAACATCCCCATAGCCATTCACGAATTTCTCTATCCTCTCTGTCAGGGCTATGACTCTGTGGCGCTCAAGTGCGATGTGGAGATGGGGGGCACGGATCAGAAATTCAACCTGCTCGTGGGGCGCAACCTGCAGTCGCACTACGGGCAGGAGCCGCAATGCATAATCACCATGCCTCTGCTGGTGGGCCTCGACGGCGTTCGCAAGATGAGCAAGTCCTACGGCAACTACATCGGCATCGATGAGGCACCCTCACAGATTTTCGGCAAGACCATGAGTGTTTCCGATGAGACCATGTGGTCGTATTACGAACTGCTCTCCTCAAAATCCATGGATGAAATTGCCAGCCTCAAAGCTGGTGTTGCTGACGGCAGTCTGCATCCCAAGACGGTTAAAGAGGATCTGGCGTACGAATTTGTGGCTCGCTTCTATGACGAAAAGACAGCTCAGGAGGCCAGGGCCGATTTCAACGCCGTTTTCGGATCTGGAGGCGTGCCGGCTGACGCTCCTGAGGGCGAGGTGGAAAGCGGAGAACACAGCGATCCTGTGTCCATCCTGGCAGACTTCAAGCTGGCCAAAAGCCGCAGCGAGGCCCGCCGCAAGATAGCCGAGGGCGGCTACTACGTGGACGGGGTCCAGGTGAAGGATGACAAGACGCCACTAGCACCAGGGGAATACGTCATCCGTTTTGGCAAGAAGAAGTTCCTGAAATTGACAGTGCATTGAAGATAAACAAGGGGCCGGGCGTTCAAGCCTGCGCCCCTTGTTTATCGTCAGCCGTGCTGTCTGCCTGCCCTGGACGAGCCCCTGGAAACAGGCCATTGATGCAGCCTCTCTCTGGCCGCCAGTATACTATGTGTGAAATTGTATCTGTTCACGGGGTCGCTGAATCCAGCCCCCCAAGTTTGCAAGCGCTTCAATGGCCTCACCGATGAGCTCAGGAAGGCGAGGCGAAGCTGCAGGAGCCTCCTCACCAGAGCATAAACAGAGATGACCCAGGGCCTCCCCCTCGATCATGAAAAGGTGGAAAAAGGACTCTCCCAAGGCCATTGATGCGTTGACTGCCGCTGATATCAGGGGGTGGTTCCGTGAAGTCGTGTATGCCGCCTGTTGCATTAAGTTTCAAATTGAAACTTCTCCAGAGGGGAAAGGCTGCCCCCGTCTGTCACAGCTGTGACGTGCGGGAAGTGTTACCTCTCTAAGGCACTGTCCGTAAACAATTTACCAAACGCGGACACCGCAGAATGCTCATCATGCGACATCTATTTTGAAAAATTCCCAAGTTATTTGCGGATGGTTCCTAAGACCTGGGGGGCCGCCAACACGTGAGCCTCTGCCCTCCTGATCCCCTATAAAAAAATGCTGGACTCGTCTTTTTCCCTGGCGCCATCTGTAGAACTACGCACAATTCACGTTATGGCAATTCCTCATTGCAGCCAGTGCAAGTAAGCTTCGGCCAGTCTCTTGACGCCTGCGGGTCTGCGTCAATGTCGTTTTATGCTGCAAGCCGGTCTGCTTTTGAGGTCGCCACCAGGACTTTTCATGGTCTGCTTCTGGTGTCGTTTCGTGGCGCGCCTGTCGCGACACGCAGTATCTGACGAGATACTGCCCGGGCTTCATCCTTTGCCTGTGCATATGTCGCGTTTCGTGGAGAGTATTTCGTTGCTTGTGCCGGATGGTTCGTGATAGTTTGTTGACAATGCCGACAATGGATTTCCGCCCTGCCGGTGGATGGAATGTCGGCTGTCCGGAGACGCGGAGGACGTGTTACTATGTCGAACAAGCTTTACGTCGTTCTGGTGGGACTGCCGGCCAGTGGCAAGTCTACTCTGGCACGCAGGATATGCGATGATTTGCAGAATGAGGGCGTGCGCTGCAGCGTTTTCAATAACGGCGATCTGCGTCGGCGCCTGGTGGGAGCCGAATCTACCAAGGCCGGATGGTACGCTCCAGACAACGAAGAAGGCCGTGCCATGCGCGAGAAAATCGCCATCCTCAATATGGATGAGGCGAAAAAGTATGTGAACACTGATGGCGACGTGGCCATTCTCGATGCTACCAACGGGAGCCGCAAACGTCGCGAGCTTATTGAACAGACCCTGTCTGATCACAATATTCTCTTCATTGAATGTCTCAACGAGGATCCTGTTCTGCGCGCAGCCTGCATACGCAGAAAGGCACGTCTTCCCGAGTACGACGGGTATACCGAGCAGGCGGCAGTCGAAAGTTTCAAGGCCCGCGTGGACTATTACGAGTCCATATACGAACACCTGGGAGAGGAAAGGTACTGGATCCGCGTGGACACCATGGCCAATCGCATTCTGGACGAAAGTCCCATGGAGGGATCCTCCCTTTATCCGGCCATACGTGAGCTGCTGGTCACTACCTGGGTGAAAAGCCTCTACCTGGTGCGCCACGGTCAGACAGTCTTTAACGCAGAGGGCCGAATTGGCGGCGACCCGCTGCTCTCGGACGTGGGGCGTTCCCAGGCCGTGGCACTGGCAAAGCAGCTGGAAGCGGTGCCCATTGACTATATTTTTACTTCTACCCGGCGCCGTTCCCATGAGACGGCCATGTATCTGGCAAAAACCAGACCGCACGTGCAGATTCGTGCCATGCCCGAGTTTGATGAGATCAATGCGGGGCTGTGCGAGAGCCTGCGCTACAGCGAGATACGCGAGACCATGCCAGATGTCACTGCAGGCCGCAACGCTGACAAGTTCAACTACTGCTACCCCGGCGGAGAAAGCTATGCCATGGTCATGCAGCGTGTGCAGCGCGGTCTGCGTCGAGCCCTCTTTCTTTCGGGCGGAGCGCCTGTCTGCATCGTTGGGCACCAGGCTATTAACAGAGCCGTTTTGTCCTTCTTCATGCGCATGCGCACCGAGGACATTCCCTATATGTTTGTGCCCCAGAACCAGTACTACCGTATAGAATGCACTCCCAAGCTCAGGCTGGTAGAACGCGTGCCGTACTCGGCCATGTACAGCAACTGAGGCATGGTTCTGCCAGCCCGCGTTCAGGCGGGGGAAACGGAGGCGGAAAGCGAATGCGTTTTCCGTCTCCTGTTTTCAAGTCCCGGGACGACCTGACCGTTTTCAGGCGCCGATCCCGAAATATCGCGCCAGAGCCACAAAGGCCATGCCAAAGATAATTGTGCCAACAAAGTTGCTGGTCACAAGGCAGAAGATGACACTGGCGAGACCGGCCAGCAGAAAGAGGTTGTCAAAGGGGTTGGCGTTAAAGCTGCCGCCGTAGAAAAAGAGATCAGGCACCACCAGTGCTGCCATGACGGCAGCGGGGATGTAGTTGAGCCACGTCCGCAGCCAGTCCGGAGTTTTTTTGGAGAAGACATAGAGGGGGATGACACGCGGCAGCAACGTAACTGCAACACAGCCGGCAAGCATGCAGAAAAGCGCCGGGAGAGAGTCAAGGTCCTGCATTTCAAACTCCTTCAGGACAGTGTCCGGCGCTGTTCCCTGGCGCTGAGCCAGGTGCCTATGCTGGCGGCAGCAATGGAAGCGAGTACCACATTCCATGACGTGAGGCCGGCTGCGCGCAGGGCCGTGGAAAAAATAGCGGCCAAGAGCGCGATGAAGATGTGCAGACGGCTCGTGCACTGTGGCACCAGCAGCCCAAGGAACATGGCGGCCAGAGCAAAATCCAGACCCAGAGGCCGGACGTCTGTGACCACGCTGCCGCACAGGGCGCCGGTCATGGAACTGAATACCCAGGATGCCTGTGCCAGGAAGGTCGCTGAGAAAATGGCTG
>CAZJPT010000119.1:0-6167 GCA_964547835.1 uncultured Desulfovibrio sp. | reverse complement strand
CGACAGTGCAGGATGACATAGCCTCTCTGGCAGACGGAAACACCATTGCCGTAGAGATCAATGAAACTGTCAATTACAGCCAGCTGTATGCTGAAGAGGAGAGTTTCTGGACATTACTCTATCTGACAGGCTATCTGACGCGTTCGGATGACAGGGCAAACTGCGTTGATAATCCAGGCTCTGAACAGACACTCCTTGCCATTCCCAACAGGGAAATCCACAAAGTTTTTCATAAAGAAATTAAATCCTGGTTCAAGGACATTGTCCCCCAAAAGGAGGAATTGAAAATTTTTTTCAACATGTTCTGGAATGCCGACGTTACGATACTGGAGCAGACACTTGGAAAGCGGCTTCTGAACAGCTCCAGCTTTCATGACTACCAGTACCGGGAGCATTTCTACCACGCGCTGCTGATGGGTATCTTCCTTCTCAGCTATACAGTGACCTCCAACCGGGAAGCCGGCAATGGCGTTTATGATCTCACTGTTCTCGATGAATCGAACAGGCGTGCCGCAGTTATAGAACTCAAGCGTGCTGATTCCCAGGAACAGATGGAGACATGTGTCCAGGACGCCCTGCAGCAGATTGCCGACCGCCAGTATGATGTGCCGCTGCAAAACTGTGGTTACACACAGATTTTTCACTGGGGCATGGCATTTTTCAAAAAGTCCTGCAGGATGGGCGTGAGGTGTGTGTAACAACGGTCATACAGAAATATTCGCGGCCGGGCTCCTGCAGATACACCGCGTTTTCTGTCAGGTGCCATGCTGCCATCACCTGTCGGAGTATGGTATGCACTCTAGACGCAAACATGGCAAACAGCATGCAGGCCAGCTTGCGGAACATTTCAATGGACGCTTTTACTGAAGTCGATGTGCACATGAAGTGGACCCTAATCCACGGCACATGAAGGCAATGCCAGCTCAAAGATGGTGTATCCAGAGTTTTGAGATCTCCTCTAAGGAGCCGTCCGTTAATAACCTGGGCCTTTCCTGAATGGAGGTCGTATAATTCGCTTTCCGCAAGGCCCGTGTTGTGGAATCTGCTTACGGACAGTTCCCTAAAACTCCTTCCTTTTAAAATAGTTAAAGCGTCCGTTGATGCAGATAGCCGCCAGGGCCAGGGGAAGAAAATGCACGGCATGAAAGAAAAGCGCCATGCCCAGTGCGCTGGTGCTGTCGACCCCGAACCAGGACAGGGACAGGACCATAGCCCCCTCATAAACACCTATGGCACCGGGCAGGGCAGGAATGGCCGAGCTTAAGCTGGACACGCTGAAGACCACCAGCATCTGGGTGATGGTGAGGTTCATACAGCCCATGCCAACCACTGCATAGTAGAAGCTCATGAAATAGGTGAACCAGGCGAGCACTGTGCAAGCCATGCCCAAGCCGAGCCAGGAAATGGAAACCCTGTCCACCAGACTCGTATGCAGGCGCCCCAGGGGAGAAGCCAGCCTGCCTGGCAACAGACGGGCGTACAGGGAATGGAAAAACGAGGACCAGTAGCGCAGACAAAAAAAGGCGAGCACGCCCAATACAAGCACAGCGGCTGGCACGGCCAGTCCCAGTTCCAGACGCTCGCCGCCCGCCTGCGTCCAGGAATAGACGAGCAAAGTGCCCAGCAGCGCGCAATCCAGAAGACGATCCCAGATGATGATGGAGGATATGTCAATAATGGAGTGCCGTGTGATCCTGGTGAGATAAATGATCTTGATGGCGTCACCGGCCTTGGCTGGCAGAATGCAGTTGAGACCGGTACCCAGCACCGTAGCCGCCAGGCCCCTGTTGTAGCCCACGTCCCCGGGCAGGAGTACTGTGAGGCGCAGCCCCAGAATAAGATAGTCCAGCAGGGCAAAGAAGAACACCGGCAGCATGGATTGCAGCTCATACGCCCCCATGGCGTGCAACATCAGCTTGAGATCCACGCCGTGCAGCGCCCACAGCAGTGCCCCTGTGCCGATACTCCACTGCAGTGCCACCAATGCCTTGCTCTGCCGTTCATTCATAAAAAACGTCACCCTCTCCCGCACAGGAGTCAGCCAGCCGTACCAGAAAATACATCTCCGCACGCAGCCCACACCCGCAAACCCGGCTGTCAGCGGCATGGCTGCAACAATTTCCATCAGCAATAACTTGGCGCTGCAGAGGAAAAACTGTCTGCCTATACCTGTTTCAATGCGTGCAGGCAAGGAAGAATGCCGTAAAGAAAAAAACCTGTGCAGTGCTGCACCCGGACGCCAAAATTATCCAGACAGTTTCTGATCTTGCCACCCGCTTTCGCCGCGATCCTTAAGGAAAACCTTTGTCCTGTCGATAGGACTAAGTGAAAGGGACGCCCATCACTTTCCCGGCAGGTAATCGAGGAGGCGGATATGCACTGCGCACAGGGACATTACGGACGAAGAAGCAGAACACACGTGCTGCAGCTTGTTCTCATTCTGCTCGTCATACAGTTCATGTCCGTCCAGACCTGTGCACAGACAATCTCGGAGACAGCCGCAAACAGCTTCTCCAAAGCTCTTTGCAAACTTGATCCCGCTGTATTCGGTCAGCTTAAAGTGCTGCGGGGCAATCACAAACAGGCCTACGAAGAAGGCCTGAAGGGCGTGGCCTCTTTACGGGAAAACAAGAAGCGGTGCACCTGGCGCGAGCCCTGGGAAATGCTGCGCAACGACTTTCTCTCTGTGGCCATATCCAGTGCCGACGCCACCCTCGGTGCTCAGGCAGTCTACAGGGCCGCCGAATGCCAGGAAGAGATGGCGTCCTACTCACGCCTCGCCAGGGACTGGCGCCTGGCAGTGGACCTTTATGAACTTGTAGCCCGTTGCTACCCCGCCAGCGTGCGCGGGGACGACGCCCTGCTCAACGCAGCAGCCATCTGTGCCACACAACTGCGCAACACCGTGAAGGCAGCAGACTGTCTGAACTGGCTTTTGAAAAGTTACGGACAAGGAGACATGGTCCCGGACGCACGCAGGATGCAGGACAAACTGAAGGCCGGCGCGACAATCAGTTACAGGTCCCCGGCAGCCAGAGCAACTGCGACAGCGCCCAAAGCCATTGTGAAGAAGCAGAAAATCAATCCCTATCTGCGTCCTGACGGCACCCCCTTCCTTGTCACCATCGACGCCGGTCACGGCGGTCACGACCCGGGCACAATACATCACGGTGTAGTCGAGCGCGAAGTAGCCCTGGATGTGGCTCTGCGCCTGGGGCGCCTGCTCAGCGATGCCGGCGTGCGTGTGCACTACACGCGCAGCAGCGACCGCTTTGTGGGGCTGGCAACCCGCTCATACATGGCCAACAGAAAAAAATCCGACCTCTTTATCTCCATTCACGTGAACGCCAATCCCAGACCTGACGTCCGCGGTCTGGAAATATACTACATCGACACCAGGCAGGACAGGCTGACTCCGGTGACCCGTCGCGAAAATGGCGGCATCGGCCAGGGCCGCCGCATACAGCACGCCTCTGTACAGCAGGCGGCCATTCCGGCAGGGATCAACAGCAACCGGCAGCTGGCAGCCATGGTTCACAGCAAACTTCTGCATAATATCCGCAGGAATGGATTCGAGTCACGGACAATGGGCGTGCGCAAGGGCTCGTTCTACGTGCTGTCCACAACAAAAATGCCTTCCATCCTCACGGAAATCGGCTACTGTACCAACGCCGACGAGGCAGCCCTGCTCAAAAGAAGCGACTACAGACAGGTACTGGCAGAAGGGCTGGCACAGGGTGTCCTGGCTTTCTGTTCCAATGCTCCAGACATAGTCACCGCAGAGCGTACCACCCGCTCGGCCATACGCTGAACGCCAGCCCGTTACACGGGCTCCCGGACCGGATGCGCTGGAACGGCATCAGGAATGAACAATAGTTATAACTTATTGATATTATACGCTTAATCCTGCCGGAGCAGCAGACGCCTCTTGACTAGATTGCATACGCCTTATAGAAATGTGCTTTCTGTTTTTCTTTTGCAGACAGGCTTTGTGGCACCTGCTGCTGACGTATCTCGCTGTGAAAAAACGGCTGGGTGCCGAGGCAGTGATACAAGCCGCGTACAGCTGCTGTCTCCCGTGTTCCACCTGTTCCTTTCAGACGAACAAAGGATGAACTTCCCTGACTGAAAGGTACTGCGGGCCAGTCCTCGAACAGAGGAAAGTACTACGCCAGAGGATGGACCGTGCCGAACAGTCCGCACCACGCGTAGCAGCTGCGCCGTCATCGGGCAATCTCTCGGAGGCAGGCAGCAACGACACGCCACGGCTTTTGCCAGGGCGGCATCCCCTCCCCGGGGAGGAGATGTTAACAACCATACAAAAAATATCCGGAAATTAATTATACGGCGCGCCCTTGTCCTGTTTTATCCAATTTCGACAGCCAAAGGTGTCCGCCCTGTCCCTGTGAGAGGGGAGGAGACGATTCAACATGCATAAGTTTCTGGTGACGACCATTCTGGCTGTTTTTGTCATGGCCAGTTCTGTACATGCCGCTGACAACGCGCCCCTGAAGATTGGTGTGGTGGACATGCAGTCCATCGCCCTTAACAGCGAGCCTGCCAAGGCCGCCAAGGAAGAGATGGAAGCCAAGTACGGCAAGGAGCGCAAGGAGCTTGAAGACGAGGGTGAAAAGCTCCGTGTCAGAGCCGAAAAACTGAAAGATCCCAAGACAAGCGAGGATGCCAAACTTAGTTTCCTGCGCGCCAAACAGGAGCTTGACCAGAAGAGCCGCACCTTTTTGCGCAAGGTCGAGCAGGATGAAGTCAAACTGCGCCAGGATATGGTCACCATGGTCTTCAATGCCACGTATAACGTTGCTCAGCGCAAAAAGTTCAACTTCGTGGTGGACGTGACCGCCGGCGGTGTCCTGTATGCCGAGCGGGCCATGGATCTCACGCCTGACGTCCTTGAGGAAGTCAACAAGCTCTACAGAGAGAGCGTAAGCAAGAACAAGGCAAGCAGCAAGGAATCCAAACCAGCTGCCAAGAAATAAGTCCGTCGTCCCGGAACAAGCGTGCAGGGGCCTCGCCCGGTTCAGGGGGTGAGGCCTCTTTACTTTCAGTGCCACAACAAGGAAGGTCACCATGTCCGAAAACATCGCCCAAACCATGGACATTGCCCGTATCATGTCACTGCTTCCGCATCGCTACCCTTTCCTGCTGGTCGACAGAGTGGTGGAGTGCGTTCCTGGTGATCACATCATCGCTTACAAAAACGTGAGCATCAACGAGGCGTTCTTTCAAGGACATTTTCCTGGCGCGCCGGTGATGCCCGGCGTGCTCATTCTGGAGGCGCTCGCGCAAACTGGAGGGCTTCTTGCCCTGTCTGACACCAGCGAGGACTTCAGCAACAAACTTTTCCTCTTCACCGGCCTTGACGGCGTCAAGTGGCGTCGACAGGTGGTGCCGGGCGACAGACTCGAACTGCACTGTTCCAACATCCGACGCAAACTCGCGTTCTGCAAAATGGACGCCCAGGCCTTCGTAGACGGCAAACTCTGCTGTGAAGCCCGTATCTCAGCAGCTATCGCCGACAGGCCTTGACACTTCCCCACGCCTGAAGGCGCAGGATTCTCGCTTTTTCCATCACAGTCTCTCTGGCTTTCACTTCCGGTAGTCTTACACTAATGTCCACGCGCGCAGATTCGGGCATGTCCTGCAGAAAATAATATACGGATATCCAACGCAAGCAAAAATATCCTGCTGGCGAGAGCGGCTTATATCCCCATCGCTAAAGCGATGGGCTTTGCTCAGCGCCTGGTAATTCCGCTTTTTTTGTGCTGCCAGGGCAGAGGCTGCCGGGCACGCAGACAACCCGGCACAGACATTTTCCAAAAGCTCTTTTCCGGACAATTGCGAAACTATGCCTCACTTCCTGCCCCGACTGTTTTCCACTTCTTGCAGGCCAACTGGACTTTCGCTATTTTCTTTACGCTTTTTCACCACTGGTCACTTCAGACCATGCCTTTCAGCACAACGGGGGTTTTTTATGAAACGCATTCTGGCGCTCGCGCTTCTCTGCCTGACTTTCTGCGCCTCTCCGGCCTTTGCCGAAAAGACCTATATCAACGGCATTGATCCCAACTACCCGCCCTTCGCTTACATTGATGAAAAGACCGGACAGCCCTCCGGTTTTGACGTGGACTCCATGAACTGGATCGCCAATA
>CAZJPT010000118.1:0-6169 GCA_964547835.1 uncultured Desulfovibrio sp. | reverse complement strand
TCCTGCGCCAGGGACTTTCACCCATTAGAACGTGCCCATGCCGGGCGCACCAGAAGCGGAACACCCTCCACGTCGTGCAGAGTGTTCCGCCCCTGATTTGTTGTCATTTTCGTGCAGACTGTCTACCTGCCTTCCGCCTCTGCCTTGAGGGCCTCGGTTTGCGCGGCTTGTGCCAGGGCGTCAAGCAGTGGGTCGATTTCGCCTTCCATGATCTTGTCGAGGGAGTAGAGGGTCAGATTAATGCGGTGATCCGTGCAGCGTCCCTGCGGGAAATTGTAGGTGCGGATGCGTTCTGAGCGATCGCCACTGCCCACCTGGGCACGACGATCCGCGGCCTGCTCGCTGTTCTGCCGTTCCTGTTCGGCAGCCAGCAGACGGGAGGCAAGCACCTTCATGGCGC
Source organism: uncultured Desulfovibrio sp. (assembly GCA_964547835.1). GTDB lineage: Bacteria > Desulfobacterota > Desulfovibrionia > Desulfovibrionales > Desulfovibrionaceae > Desulfovibrio. Next base: position 5,769 of record CAZJPT010000118.1, on the reverse strand, counting down.
GAGCCTTGTTTTTGTGCTGACTGCGTTCGTCCTGGCAGGTGACCACAACGCCGGTGGGGATGTGTGTGATGCGCACGGCCGACTCAGTCTTGTTGACGTGTTGTCCGCCTGCGCCTGAGGCACGGTAGACGTCGATTTTGATGTCCTCGGGACGGATGTCGATGTCTACGTCGCCGGCTTCGGGCATGACAGCCACAGTGGCGGCCGAGGTGTGGATGCGTCCCTGTGTCTCGGTGACGGGCACGCGCTGCACGCGATGGGCACCGGCTTCATACTTGAGGTGGCTGTACACCTTGTCGCCGGAAATGAGGACAATGATTTCCTTGTAACCGCCAGCCTCGGTGGGAGACTCGGACAGGATTTCCGTCTTCCAGCCCCTGAGTTCGGAGTAACGGGTGTACATCCGGAAGAGATCTGCCGCAAACAGGGCAGCTTCATCGCCGCCCGTGCCAGCGCGGATTTCCAGGATGGTGTTCTTTTCGTCGTTGGGATCCCTGGGAATGAGATGAACCTTGAGCTCGTGTTCTATGGCCGGCAGTCGGGCCTCAAGTGAACTGAGTTCTTCCTGGGCCATTTCCCTGATATCGGGATCCTGGTCATGGAGCAGCTGCTTGTTTTCCTCGATCTGCCTGCTGGTGTCGCGGTAGGTTCTGTACAGTTCCACCACGTCACGCAGATCGGCGTGCGCCTTGCTGAGCTTGCGGTACTGTTCCTGATCGGAATAGACATCGGGATCGGCCAGGCTCTTCTCAAGCTCCATGTATTTTTTTTCCAGGCCTTCAAGTTTGGCAAACATAGATGTACTCCGGAACGCGTTTTCTCGGCTGGCAGAAGGTCAGATAGCCGCATGAGGCCTGAGAGTGCGTTCAAAAAAAGGCCCGCGACACAAATCGTGGGCCATGGCATGCATTACAGGAACAGCCGCATTGGGGCCCGTGCGTCTTAAAGGCGGTCATAGGGAACAGTGCGCACCACGCAGGGGCTGCCAGGCCCGAGGGCCTCTTTGAGGGCAACCAGCGCCACCTCGAGGTGCTCATGTTCAGGCTCGACCGTGGTCAGGCGCTGCAGCATGAGGCCAGGCCAGCGTAGACAGCGTGAGCAGGCGTTGTCACGCATTTTAGCCGAGCTGCGGATAAGCTCATAGGCAAGACTTGCCACGGGAATGACCAGGAAAAGTTTGAACAGCAGCGTGCCCAGGTGTTTCACCAGGGCTCCCTCTGGCTGCCAGATGGCCAGAAAGAACGGGACCACAATGGCGTGGCAGAGCACAGACAAAAAGACGACAAAGAGCAGAAAGGTTGTTCCGCAGCGCGGATGCAGGCGGCTCTGGGACGCTGCCAGCTCCACGTCAACGTCCTGACCCGTTTCAAAGGCATGAATGGTCTTGTGCTCGGCGCCGTGATACTGGAAAACCCGCCGTATCTCTGGAAGCCGCCCAATAAGCAGGATATACCCCAGCAAAATGAGCAACTTGAACAGACCGTCCCAGATCTGGAAGGAAATACCGTCCACATCGCCGGACAGGCCAGTCAGACTGAGAAGCCAGGTGAGACCGTGCGGAATGAACACGGACAGCATGAGGGCAAACACCAGGCTCACCACCAGAGTAAGCGCCAGCTGCCAGCCCTCCATGGGCTTGCCGTCATCGTCCCCCTGCAGCTCGGCAGAGCGGTTGAGGGTCCTGATGCCGTTGACCAGGGTCTCCAGCAGCACAGGGAAACCGCGCACAAAGGGTGTCGTACGCAGTCCGCCGGACAAAAAAGAAGACCAGACCCGCCGTTCGCCCACAACTTTGTGTCTGAGACGAACGCCAAGTCCGTACGCACCGCCGTTACGCATCATAACGCCCTCCAGAACGGCCTGGCCGCCCACAAGGGGCATGTCGGTCGTCAGGAGGGCGCTTAGACAAAGAAGGCTACTTCTTTTCAAATTTTGCGTACTTCTTGCGGAAGCGATCAATACGGCCGGCTGTGTCGAGGAAACGCTGCTTGCCGGTGAAGAAGGGATGGCAGGATGAGCAGACTTCGACGTGTACCTGCTCGCCCTTGGTGGAATATACCTGCTCGGAATTTCCGCAGGCGCAGGTGATGGTCGCCTTGTAGAGTTTAGGCTGGATATCTTTTTTCATCGACGAAATCGGCGCGTATACTCCCGCATGTGCGCGGGGGATGGAGCGCCGCCTCCTTTTGGGGTTGGAATTTCCGCGTGCAGGCTGATGCCCTTGTCCGACCGCAAATGTGCCTTTGCCTGGACGGGCTGGGAAACGCCCTTATCGGTGCAGGCCACCTGCGCGGCAGCCGTAAAGGAAAGTCACATAGCGTAATTGTTCCATTCTGACAAGGGTCGATGCACCCTGTGCGCCGTTTTTTTATAGTTTTTCTGGATGCAGGCAGCACTCTTGCCGAACCGCCCTTCCTTGCATACAAATGTGCCATGAAACAGCACGCTGCCAAAATACGCGCAGATCAGCTTGTCGTTGAGCAGGGCTTTGCATCCAGTCGCGAGCAGGCCAAGCGCCTGATCATGGCCGGCCAGGTACGTCTGCTGCCCGAGGAGGGCAGTCGCTCCCTACCTGTGCTGGTGGACAAGCCAGGGCAGATGCTGCGCACTTCGCGCCGTCTGGAGCTCACAGGTCAGGAGCGCTACGTGAGCCGCGGCGCCTACAAACTGCTGACCATACTTGAGAGCGCAGCCCTTGACGTGACGGGCTTTGTCTGCCTTGATGCTGGTGCCTCAACAGGCGGCTTTACGGATCTGCTCCTGCAGCGCGGGGCTGTTAAAGTATACGCCGTGGACGTAGGTCATAATCAGCTGCACGAAAAGCTGCGTGCTGATCCGCGCGTGGTGAGCATGGAGGGCGTCAACCTGCGCACAGCGCCGCCTGACCTTCTGCCCGAGCCCGTGGACATGGTTGTGGCTGACGTGTCCTTTATTTCTCTCACCCTGGTGCTGGAAGCCTGCGTGCGCTGGCTTGTTCCAGGTGGCTGGGTGGCCGCTCTGGTGAAGCCGCAGTTCGAGCTGGGCCCGGGGCAGACAGATCGCGGCGTGGTGCGCGATCCCGCCCTGCGCCAGCAGGCCGTAGACAAGGTGACGGGCTTTTGCCGCGACAGGCTGAAACTCGATGTTGTGAGCGTGGTGCCTGCGGCCATCAAGGGGCCCAAGGGCAATCAGGAGTATCTGGCCCTGCTGCGCCGCGGCCGCTGACGACAGGCGGCTGCGGGCAGGACTGTGAGCGGCCGGCTCTTTCTTCAGGCAAGAATGCGGTAGTAAACGGGAGCGGCCAGCAGCAGCCCCTTTTCGCTTACCCTGGAAAGGGCGCGATTGAGGCACTGGGCTGAGGCATCGTGCGTCATGAAGACCAGCGGCACCGCGTTATCCATGTTCTGTTTTTGAATGACCTGGGCCATGCTGATGCCCTCGTCAGCCATGCAGCCGGCGATGTCGCGCAGCACACCCGGCTCGTCATGAACCATGACGCGCACGTAGTAGCAGGAATGCCATTCCTCTGGTGGCACAATGGCCGTAGGCAGGATTTCGTCGTTGGCAAAGCCTGTGTTGTTGGGATTGTCGCCGCGGGCTACAGCCATGAGATCGCTCAGCACCACGCTGGCCGTAGGCAGGGCCCCGGCTCCTCGACCGTGCAGGAAGATGGGGCCTGATCCCTCGCCCACCAGACGCACGGCATTGTAAACGCCGCCCACTCTGGCCAGCAAATAGGTGTGGTGCACCAGCATGGGGAAGACGCCGGCTTCAAGACGTGTTAAGCCGTCTTCTCCCTTGTGCAGCCTGGCGTCAGCCACAAGTTTGATGCGGTAGCCGAATTCCCTGGCCATGGCTATGTCACGGATGTCCAGGCCACGAATACCCTGCACGGGCATGCTGGCAAAAGGATAGTCCAGACCAAAGGCTAGGCGGATAAGAAGAATCAGCTTGTGTGCGGTATCGAAGCCGTCAATGTCCAGGCTCGGATCGGCTTCAGCGTAGCCGAGCTGCTGGGCTTGATGCAGAGCCGTGTCAAAGTCGATGCCGCTGCTGGTCATCTCGGAGAGAATGTAGTTGCTCGTTCCGTTGAGAATTCCCATGAGCGACGTGACGTGATTGCCGGCCAGAGGGCCGCTGAGCGTCTGCACGATGGGTATGGCGCCGGCGGCACTGCCTTCGTAGCGCATAAGACAGTTCCGTTCTCTGGCCAGGGCAAAAATCTCACGGCTGTTTTCCGCGAGCAGGGCTTTGTTTGCGGTAACGATGTGCTTGCACTGCTCAAGGGCGCGGATAATGAGGGCGCGAGCAGCGCCGGTGCCGCCGATGAGCTCGACGATGACGTCAATATCGGGATCTTCAGTGAGAGCTGCCGGGTCGGTTGTCATAATGCAGCCCTCTGGGAGTCTGGCCTGTTTTTCAGGCGTAATGGTGCGCACCAGCACCTTACTCAGTCTGATTTCGCGGCCGACGCGGCGGCGGATGAGCTCGGCGTCCTGCTCAAGCAACTGCACCAGGCCGCCACCAACCGTTCCCATGCCGGCAAGGCCGACGCGCAGCGGTCTTGTGTCTGTCTGTGTTGTCATGCTGATCTCCATCCTCCGGGCCGTTCGCGGCCCCGGCGAAAACATTGTTCTCTAACGCACTGCTTCACCGGCTGGAGAACAGATGTCAGAGGTCGTCAACAGCCTGACGACATGTCTCTTTTGCCCGTCATCGCAGCCTTTGTCAAAAGCACTCATACTGGCGTGCTCTGCTATGGGCAGGTGGCCGCCGTATTCCTGCACAGGCGGCATCCTGCAGAAAAACAGCGACTTTTCGGCAGTCGGGCTGAGCTTGATACTGATTGGCAAGTCTTCCCCAGGGGAGACCGATATCAGCAAGAGCTCCCTGCTGGCGACAAGGGGCCCCAAAGGCGCAATGAAAGAGCGCAAGGCCGAGGAGGCAAGGAGCGCGACTGACGCAATCATCGTATCCGTTCAGGGGGGTGGCGCGAATCAGGCCCAATAGCTGCATGCGCCTGCACTGTTGCCGTCTGCCAGCTATTGGGACACCACTGTCTGACAGGCAGGCATCAGACTAGACGCTCACTGTGCAGCATGCTTTCGACTTCGTGCCAGAGCAGGGGCTGACGGTCGAGCTCCTCAGCCAGAAAGGGTCTGTCCCAGATGGTCACGCCCAGAGTAGCAGCCCGATCGCGCACATTCTGGGCAACAGAGGGGGCATTGATTGCCAGCACTAGCTTTTCAAAGGGCTTTCCCAGACGACTGGCATATTCCCTGCAGGCTGTATAGGGCCTGCAGGCAGCCTCGCTGTCGCCATAGGGGTGCCGGGAGAGCTTGCATTCAATGATGACATTCTCCCTGTCTGTGAAGACCACCACATCTGCACCATGGTCGCCGCTGCGCTTGGTGAGGCAGCTTGTGCCTCCGTAGATTCTTCCTGCCAGGGAGGCAGTCACTGCCTCAAAGAACTCCCAGTTCATGGTTTTCAGCCACTCAGACGTCACCCGGGCTGAGGGCAGGATCTCTGTTCCGAACAGCTTCTGATTGTCGAAGTCTGCTGCCGTCACTCCCTCCAATGCCATCACCGCATCCTTCAGCTCAGTCTTGCGGCGCAGAAGCTCGTTGAGGTTCTCATCAAAGGACATGAGCGAGGGGTGGCGCAGCAGGGGCAGATAGACGTGCACATCCCTGGTTGCTCCGATGCGGTACACTCTGTCCGTGGCCTGCGCTTCACGGGCAGGGTTCCAGTGGCGCTCCAGGTGGATGACATTGTTTGCACCTGTGA
>CAZJPT010000117.1:0-6172 GCA_964547835.1 uncultured Desulfovibrio sp. | reverse complement strand
AGTACCGCCTGGGTGTCAGCCAGATGCAGAAAAAGAGTCGTGAGAATATGCTGCAGCGCAATCCAGAGGAAAAAGAAAAGTGGGAAAAGCTCATTGCATCCTCCACCCGCTCCATCCACAACCTTGAGCTCTATATTGCCAGCGTGCTGCAGCTCTATGTCAGCAACATGGAGGACATCATCGCTGAATACGATAAAAAGGACGTGAGCGGCGCACTCAAGGCCATGGAAGCGTCATCCAGGAAGGCCAGGAACGCCTGGAATGACGAGACGCTGCGCATTGTGCAGCTGATGCAGAAACATCTTGTCCAGTTCTTCAAAGGCAGCAAGCCGCGTCCTGCGGCTATCCGCGGCCAGCTGGCCACACTCGCCGGCTGATTCGGAGGCGTCCTGTGTTTTTTTCAACAGACAATGCGTTACGCAGACGGGCCGCCGTGCTGCCGCTCGTCCTTTCTCTTCTTTTCGCCCTGTGTCAGTCTGCGGCAGCGTTTGATCTGCGCTCTCTCATTCCCGGTTCTGCCAGGGCCCGACAGGGAGTGTCCTGGAACCCGCACCCCGACGCAGATCCGGCCAGGGACGTGATCCTGCCCATGCCAGGCCAGCAGGGCATGGTGTTCCGCGTAGTGGCTGTACCTGCCCGCGGCCTGCTCTGGTCCCTGGAAACAGTTATGGGCATGAGCGACGAAAAAGAGACGGACCGGATGCTCCAGGACGGAAGCTGGCGCTCCAGACTGTCCGCCCCCTTTACGGCAAATGACGTGCCGCAATCCTGGAAAGCCAGCCTGCCAGGCGACGGCTCTGGCAACTATTACTACTATCTCATTGCCAAGTACGAGGTCACCAGGGGACAGTACCGTGCTGTCATGGAGGAAAGCTTCACACCCGGAGCCGACGACAATCTTCCCGTGACCAATGTGAGCTGGTACGACGCGACACTGTTCACGGAACGCTACACGGACTGGCTTTTGCAAAATCACCCTGGCGCCCTGCCAGCCTTCAAGGGTGACACTCGCAATACCGGCTACGTGCGCCTGCCTACAGAAGCCGAATGGGAATACGCCGCCCGCGGAGGACAGCACGAGTCTACCAACTATCAGCAGCAGCCCTTCTTCACCATGGCCGAAGGTACGTCCATCAGAGATTACGCAGTCATGGGCAGCGCTCTTGCCCCGGCAGGATCCCTGCGTCCCAATCCTCTGGGCCTGTATGACACTGCCGGCAATGCCGCGGAAATGACGCTTGACTGCTACCGCCTCAGCCTGGCCGGCACCCTGCAGGGAGCGGCTGGCGGTTTTGTCAGCAAGGGCGGGTCCTATCTCTCTGACGCAGACATGGTACTGCCGGGTCGACGGGAAGAGCTGCCCCTGTTCACTGCGGCAGGCGTTACCAGGGCGCCATGGCTTGGCTTCAGACCGGTTGTTTCCGGCATCAACACCCCAGGCGGCGAGCGCCTGTCCGCCCTGCTTTCCGAATACGAGGCCATGAGCGGTCAGCAGCCGTCAGGCGATGACGCAGCAGCGACACCCATGGAGGAGCTCAACCGTCTGCTCAGCCGCACGACGGATCTTGTCATGCGCAGCCATCTGCTGAGCCTGCGCGCCAGACTTTCCGAAAGCAATATTCTGCAGGCCCGCGACCGTGCGGCCAGAGCCGAAAACCAGCTGCAAAAATGCGTCATGACCCTGGAAAGCGCCCGCAACATCGAACACAAGTCCTACATCCTGCGGGACCTGGAGCTCGCAGCCATAAATGACGCCCTGCGGGCAGCAGCAAACACGGCACAAAAGCAGGAATGGCAGAAGCGCAAAAGAGCCAGGGAAAAGGAACTGGCAGCCAATGACAGGCTCCTTGAGCAGGCTCTCAGCGACTATATACGCGACATGGGCAGCATTCGCGACATGGCTGCAGACGACGTGCTGGGGGGCTTTCAGGATCTGAGCGCCCTCTACCGCGGCGAAGGCCGTTTCAACTATCGCATGAGCCGCACGCTAGGGATTGTGCGCAATCACTATGAGATCCTTACTCACGGTTCACAGCTCGACATGAAGCGGATATTAAACGATCTCGTCAACGGCGGTTAGGAGAAGCCGGACAGCAGCTGCTCCGGCAAGGCAGGGAAAAGCATCCTGCCTGGCAGTTCCCCTGCACTTCTCCAGCCCCATGGTGACTGTATGTTTTTGTCCGCAGCCACAGCGGACCAACCTCAAGCACAAGGATGACATATGTCTGACAAGATTCGCGTTGGCTGGATTGGCACTGGCGTAATGGGACTTCACATGGCCGGTCATCTGCAGAAGTCAGGCTATCCGCTCACAGTGTTCAATAGAACGGCGGCCAAAGCCCGGCCTTTGATCGATAACGGGGCTGTCCTTGCCAAAAGTCCCAGAGAAGTTGGTGAGAACTCGGACATCGTCTTTTCCATAGTAGGATATCCCAGTGACGTGGAAAGCGTCACCATCGGGCCTGAGGGAGCGCTTTGGGGACTGAATGGAAAAGGCATCCTCGTGGACATGACCACGTCAAGTCCGGAGCTGGCCGCAAAAATTGCCGCCACAGCTGCAGAACAGGGCGTAGCCTCGCTGGATGCGCCTGTTACTGGCAGCGACGTCGGCGCACGCACGGCCACCCTGTCCATCTTCGTAGGCGGCGAAAAAAACGCCTTTGAAAAGGTTCTGCCGCTTTTCCAGGTCATGGGCAAAAGGATCGCCCACTGTGGTGGCCCAGGCATGGGGCAGCAGGCCAAGCTCGCCAATCAGGTGGCCATTGCCGGTGTCATGTTCAGTGTTTGTGAGTCTTTGCTCTACGCCCGTGAGGCCGGCCTTGATGTGCGCACATGGATGGAACTGGCGAGCGCAGGCGCTGGCGGAAGCGTTGCCATGCAAAATCTGGGACCGCGCATGCTTGACGGCAATTACGATCCCGGCTTCTTCATTGAACACTACATCAAGGATCTCAAGATGGTGGTTGATGAATGCGAGCGCATGGGACTGACTTTGTCCGCTGTCCTACGCATTCTGGGCTACTATCAAGAGATGCAGGCCGATGGCAGGGGCAGGCTTGGCACCCAGGCCATCATCACCAGGCTGGCCGAGCAGGCAGGCAGAGAATGGAAGCCCATTCCCAAAAAATGATCACACCAGAGGCGCCTGCCTTGCGGCAAAAACAAAGCCCGGGAGAATCCGGGCGATCTGGCAAAGGCGCCATTCCCCATTCCGGTAGCGATGGGGAACAGATGCCGTTTCCGCACAAGCGGGCTATCAAGACATGCAAAACAGGGTCGGACATGCCCGAATCTGCGCTCCAGGACATCGTGCAGGACCATTGCAGGCTCAGGCCAAAGAGCCTGTGATGGAAGAAACGAGAATCCCCAGCCGTGGGGGAGTGTCAACTGCGTCTCTGACCTTGCGGGAATGTCCCTTGTGTCAGAGGCGCTTTGTTTTGCCTCATGGCATGGCCCTTTGCGCACTACTCCCCATCAGGCCAGACAAAATTAAAGGTTATGTTTACATTGTCGCTCAAGGACCCGTGTACAGGGCAGGCATGTGCCGCACGCTCAAACTGCGTCCGGGCCTTCTTGTCGTACCTGCCTTCAGGGAAGATAAAGGTGACCGAGATACTGCCAATGCGCCTGGCAGCCTGATCCATTTCCTTGCTCACCTTGAAGGTGGTGCCCGTAATATCCAGGCCAAGGGTGGCGGCCTGTCTGCCCATGATGGTCATGGCGCAGCAGGCAAGCCCTGTGGCCACAAGATCCGTAGCGGCGTACGATCCGCCAGTGCCGCCATTGCCGGCAGCCGGCTCAGTGATGATCTCAGTGCCGCTGTCATCGTGCACGCAGGAGGCGCGCAGATTGCCAAGATATTTTCCGCTGAATGTGGTCATACCGTATTCTCCCTGGCGGCCCTGCACAGTCTGCAGCAATGCCGCCCCTGAACGCCCTTCAGAACAATGCCAAAAGGATACAGATGTGAGACCGGTCCGAAGAGGCTATGCCTTGTCCTCATCTGGCCAGTCAAAGGTGAAAATCTGCTTGACAGACGGGTTGATGGCCGCGTGTACCGGGCATTTTGTCACAGCGCGCTGGCACTGCTTCTTCACCTTGTCAGTGTACGTGCCTGCCGGCATGTGGAAGACAAGTTCTACGGACGCAACGTCGCTGTGGTTCTCGGTCATTGTCAGCACCGTATCTACAGTCATCCCGGCTAAGTTCAGATCCAGGCGTCTGGCCTGATAGCCCAGCACAGTCATGGCGCAGGTGGCCAGAGCAGCTGCGATCAGGTCAGGGGGCGCAAAACGCCCGGAATGATCCCCCTGTTCGGCGGCGGACATGGTGTGGATAACGGCGCCCGTCTCATTATCCCGCAGCACACAGCAAAAATCGCCTTCGTACGTTACCTTCATGCTCATGGTATGCTCCTTGTCTTGGCGCTGCTGATCCGCAGCCGCCGGAAAAACATTCCTACCGCCCCGAGGACACGCGCCGGTGGTGTCTGCAGGCACGCGGCTCGTACAGATCCCCCGCACACCAGGCAGATGCTGCACAGGACAGCCATGCCTGGCACACTGCCGCAAGAGCTGAACACTGACAAAGCGCAGACCATGGGAATAGTGCCGGGCATGCCCGGGACGACGCATAAACGAGCGTTTTCTTCACGCACGTTTTTCAAGGATCGTACATGCGGGCTTGGGCGCTGACAAGACGCAACTCCCATATTTTCGACAGCCTGACACGGTCTGCATGGGTAACGGCTGCATCTTCCTCATGCTCATCTTGCGCGCCGCCCTATGAAGCTGTATATAACTTTTTCAAGAATGCCAATCAAAAGAGGTTCTGCATGGGACAGACATCTGATGCGTTTGAGGCGCAAGGACGCTGGCGCAGAGTGCGCTTGCCCGCGAAACATGCGCGTGCCAGTTGTCGGAAAGGACAACCGGAACAGCAATTTTCTTTCCCTGGCAATGTGAAGGTTCGGCGCATGTCCCTGAACACGTCTCACAGCCCCTGGTCAGTCAGAGTATTTACAAAGGGGCTTGGCACTGTCATTGGCGCTGCCCTCATCATGCTGTTCCTGTCCTGTACAGGAAATAACGCAGCTCAGGCCGCCTCAATCGAATATGGCCCGGAGGGCAGGCGCTTTCTTATGGAACTGCCCGAAGGATGGCGTGTCATGGAGCAGTACTCCTTCGACAAAGGGGTGAGCGTCGTCTCAGCCAACGGCAAAACCGCAGTAAGTGTTCAAGTCTGCGCCCGCGAAGACCGTCGTCTGGAGGCGCTGGCTCGTCGCGCAGCCGGCAATCTTTCAGTCAGCAACATACGACATCGGGACGACAATACCTGGATTCTGTATGTGACTTCAGAAAACGTGCGTGTGCGCAATATCCTGCAGCTCGTCAATGACTCGCTGCTCGTCATCAGCGTAGGCGGTGAAGGCGAAGCCGCACAGCCCATCCTGGCATCCATCAAGCAACGGCCCTAGCCGTATGTCCCCAAACATAAGGAATTCTTTGCCTTCGCAAACGCGAAGCCTCTGCTTCACGACATCACACGTTCTTGCTTAACACGCAGTCCCTGGTGATAATCGTGTAGCCACGCCGCACAGACGAGCCCGGTCTTGCCGTCGTGTCAGACCTGGCTTTGCTGCATCTGTCATTCGGGCATGAGGGGTATGCCTGACGGAAAAAAAACTCCAGCCCCCGCAGGACGCCGCTCTTCACCAGACCTGGTGTCTGCCTTATGCTGCGCCTTTTAACAGAGTTTGGGAAAGGTCCGCAGCAGTATTTTCACAATGCGCTCTACGTTAGAGGCCATGACGCGGAAAATTTCCTCGGCTTCCAGAGCCGGGTGTCCGGGGTCCCAGCAGTCGTAATCTGTAACCATGGCAATGGCGGCGTAAGGAAGACCTGCTTCGTTGGCCAGGATGCACTCCGGCGCTATGGTCATATTGATAATGTCGCAGCCCATGGCGATATACATGCGGGATTCGGCTCTGGTGGAAAAACGCGGACCGGCTATGCTCACAACCACAGCACCGTCTACAGCCGGTGTGCCGCATTCACGGGCTGCCTCAAGGAGCGCCTGGCGCAGAGGCTGCGCAAATGGATCGGCCATGACCGTGTGTTTTGGGCCAGTGCCTGCAAAAGGTATCCGTTCAGGGGGTGGCTGGAACCAGCCC
>CAZJPT010000116.1:5892-6175 GCA_964547835.1 uncultured Desulfovibrio sp. | reverse complement strand
ATGATTATGGGCTCAGTCAAAATTCAATCACTAAATTCACAAACTTGACACTAGTGTCTGCCTGCAACAAACTTTCGGGCAGGCGTGCATGGCTCCATGCGCGCCTGCACACAGAGCCGGACGCACGATTTTCTGCATCCGGCTTCTGACCTGGCACAGGTCGCATGTTCTCACGGGGTGGAGTGCGGAAGAGACATCCCTGCGTTGCCTGCCTTGCAGTGCTACAGCCTGTCCAATGCTCTTCTTTGACGAGGAATTGCGGCTTTCGCTGTTCTGGACTTTT
>CAZJPT010000116.1:3491-5882 GCA_964547835.1 uncultured Desulfovibrio sp. | reverse complement strand
CGTGCTTCACAAACCACACAATCAGGCATGCAACATAGCAGACCAGGAGAGCCTCTGCCATATCGCTGACACGCATATTGCCGTCTCTCCCTGTATCGGCTATGAAAAAAATGGAATTCACCCCGGAGGCGTTCATGCCCCCTCTAACGCGTCCGGAGCCTTTGATATCCACGCCCTGATGAGACCGTGCGTCCAGTCATGAAGAAGACTGACGCTGTCGGCGATGGATGTAGTGCACACAAGCAGTGGCAGGGAGGCGGCGTCCTCTCCCAGACCGGGAGCACGCGCCGATTTTTTATGAAAATTGGAGAACTGGCACGCAAAGCGGGCTGTCAGGTGGTGACAGTCAGGTATTATGAAAAGGAAGGCCTGCTCGGCACTCCCGAGCGTACGGACTCCAACTATCGCATTTACTCGGACGAAGATCTGGAGCGCTTGCGATTTATCCGCCACTGCCGCCTGCATGGCATGACTCTGTCGGAAATCAGAGAACTTCTGGCCTTCAGGGAACATCCTACCAAAAACTGTGAATGGATAGACGGTCTCGTGGAAAGACATATCCACGAAGTAGACGAGCAGATTGCTGCGCTGCAGCATCTGCGCTCCCATCTCGTTGCCCTTCTCAACAAATGTCCGGGGGACAAGGGCGCCCAGTGCGGCATACTGCGCAGTCTGGACGAAAACAAGGAATGCCCGTACTGCAATCAGTTTCACTGTCAGCTTTTATCCCGGCAACGGAGCAGCTGCCGGGATCGCCAGCCCTAAGCCTTCCCGTCTGCTCTGGGGATGCAACCATTGTTTTGCTGCATTGCGTCAGTCTGACCAGCGTCACTGCCTTCCCTGGTCACGCGTGTCCGGTGTGCAGTGTGTACAGCACTGTTGCGACGTTGATGGAACAGTTTTTTTAACAGACGCTGGCACTGGCGTACGGATAATATCATGCCGCGGGTAGCGTTCAGATGCTCAGCCAGAGCCGGACCGTTCCAGACGCCCTTCTTTGCTGGCGCCGGGATGGATCTGAGCTCAGCGAGCAGCTGCGTCTCCTCTTCCCTGGTCAGGCAAGGCACCCGCCCCGGGTTTTTCTTCTCTCGCAGGGCCTCGAAACCAAACTCGTCCGCAGTGTTCACCCAGTTGCGCAGGGTGTTGCCGTTTTCTGCGAAAACAGAGCTTAAGCAGGTCACAGATACGCCCGCAAGGACCAGGAGAACAGCCTCGACACGGTGACGATAGCGCGCCTCAACCGTTGTTCTGGGGTTTCTGAGCTGCAGCACAATAGCCCTGCCGCGTTCCATGAGCAGTTTGGGATCGGTGCGGTATTTGTGCGTAGACATATCGCTCTCCTTGCCTGACCATGGGCTATTCTCATGGCATCCTGAAAGGCGCCTGCTTCGATAGTGGCGGCGAAACAGGCGCCTGCGAGGGGAATCTACTGGAGAAAACTGACGTCCCGCCCGTTAATGTCCTGCTGCTACTGTACGTAGCCCCTGGCCTTCAGCCAGTCATCCACGCTGGACTGGGCTCGGCTGACTGAGCGGCCACGCATCTCAAAGCCTGCCGCCACCCTGGCGCCGGGCACCATCTTTCTGATGTCTGCCGGCCCCTGACCGAGACCGCTGCCCTCGTGCGTGCAAAAGGGTACAATGGTCTTGCCCGCCAGAGCATCGGCATTCTGCTCAAGAAGGGTGAAAAAGCACATGGGCAGGGTTCCCCACCAGTTGGGATAGCCCAGGAAGACAATATCGTAGCGGCTGAAATCGGGAAGCGGCTTGACAAGCTCGGGCCGGGCATTGGCATTCTGCTCCTTCCTGGCCACTTCCACCACACTGTCGTAGTCTGCGGGATAGGTGCGCGTGGTCTTCAGCTCGTAGATGTCTGCCCCAAGGCGAAACTGCATAGCCTCAGCCACTTTGGCGGTGTTGCCGCTGTGCGAAAAATAGAGCACAAGTGTTCTGCCGGGCTTTGCAGCAGCATGGACGCTCACGGTTTTTGTCAAACTGCAGCACGCACCGATGAGGGCGAGAGTTCCGAACTGGAGCGCGGTCCTGCGGTCAAGAAAGGACTTGCCATAGAGATTTTTGAACATGAAAGAGTCTCCTCACGAAAAAGTCCTGGTATCGGGGCGGTCTCTCACAAGTCCGCTCCCCTGTGCCATCTTAGCCAGACCAGGCACACCGCGGCCATATACAGGACTCTTATATTATTGCCCATTCCTTGCGTCTGTGACCCTTTCTCGACCTGGCTCACTTCCATTCGGAGAAAATTTCACAATACACTACAGCGGCGCGACATCTTCAGAGACAACGCCACCATAGTGTGTGCCATGTACCTTGGTTATGGATGATTGACAAACTTGTTGGTCAACGGTGACGAGCCATTATGACAGGGGGTGCA
>CAZJPT010000116.1:0-3481 GCA_964547835.1 uncultured Desulfovibrio sp. | reverse complement strand
GGCCCAATTGACTTCCTCTCCCTTGGTCTGATGACAGGATCCACAGAGCTCCACGGATTCCTGGACAGCGAAGGCGCCCTTCCAGTCCTTGCCTGCGTCGATTTTCGCATTGAGGATTTCCACGGCCTTGTAGGCCACGTCGGCGGTAAGACGGCCGCAGCGCTCACTGCGTGCCTTGCTGGTCGCCTCGATCTTGCTGGCGTAACACCACTTGGACACGGAAATATGGCAGAGCACGGAACCCGAGGAATTTGTCGGCAGTTCACCCTTAACACCCTGGGCCTTATCTCCGGGTTGATAGATTGGCAGCTTGGTCACCTCATACCAGCGGTACAGCTCGTCTACCATGGGGGTGCGCTCCTTGCGTCCCCAGAACAGGGCATACGCTGCGGCAGCGCCATAGAGCGCGCCACAGATGGTGCCCCAGTCAGAGATACCGCCCTTGTTGGCTTCCAGCATTGTAAAAGGAAACGTGTTGTAGGGTGCACCGTATTTTTCTGCCATCAGACCTATCATGCCGTAGAAGACGCCGTAGCCGCAGGCATAGCCCTTATACCAGTAGCCTTCGTAGGCCACCTCGGCAGCTTCATTGGGATCGAGCTTGTGCGGTGTCCAGCCAAAATCCCCGTTGGCCTGCTCAAAGCGCTTCATGCCTGTCCTGGCGCCCTCGGCGGCCTGTACCTTCTGTACCATGGTCGCCAGTGCACCACCGGCGCAAAGGCCACCGATGCCAAACATTGCCTGTCGTCTCGATAAATCCATAGTCATTCCTCCTTGAAAGCAGGACATTCCTCCGGTCAGTGAACTCCCGGCGGCAAGTGTCCATATTGTATTGCGGGCCTTGTATCACAAAACAGATCTCGATTACAAAACGAAATCTTTGTTCAAAAAAAAATTAAACCAGCATTCCCATACTCTCTCTGTGCGGGAGTATACGGGAAAGCTGGTCAGGAATTACGGCTCTGAATGAATTAAAAAATCTTCAAATCAGTCTTCAACTGGATTCACCGAATCCAGGAAGCGGTAGGGGCCGTCATAGGTCGGATGACCATAAATCTGGCAAACGTGCGTGTTCCAGACGCCATTACGCCAGTCATGCAGTAAATACCCGGGAGCCTCCATGACAAAGGTGTCACCGCCATCGGGACTGAGGTCTACGTCGATCTGCATGGCCGCCGAGGGGGCTGTGACAGCTGGAACACCTGCCCAGACGGTGAAGATGGGTCTGTGCATATGGCCGCAGCAGAGTCTGGCCCATGGGGCGCGTGCCAGAACCGAGCGCAGACCCTCCATATTCTCGTAAGGCTCGTCCATGGCGCCCAGTCCGGTAATAAAGGGCGGATGGTGCATGAAGATGAGGGTAGGTACGCCGGGGTGCGAGCTGAGCTCCTCGTCAAGCCAGGCAAGGCAGGACGCAGGTGCGTGTCCTGAGTGCGATCCCGGCTCCATGCTGTCCATCATGAGACAGCGGGTCTCACCATTATCCACAGCATAGCACAAATAAGGGGCCACGCGGGGATTGTCCGGGCACCAGTCCTTCAGTATGGAGCGCATTCTGTCGCGCCTGTCATGATTGCCTGGTATGGCGTAAATGGGACAGTCCATGGGCGACAGGGCTTCGTAGAGAGCATGATAGGCTTTTTCATCGCCACTGTCGGCCAGATCACCCGTGACAACCACCATGTCAGGCTTCTGCCTCAGACTGAGAAGATGTGCCGCCGCCGTCTCGAGGCAGGCTTTGGTATTCACCACACGAAAGGATAGTTTGCCGTCACCGCGCAGATGAAAATCCGAAATCTGTAGAATACGCATACGTGTCGTTTCTCCAGTCGGAACCTATGGTCCCGGTGCAACATTGGGGAAAGTCCAGCGCCGTTTCACGCGGAAGAGAGAGAGACATGAACGAAAAACGACGCTGGAACATTCATAAATCAGATATGCTCGACGTTCTCCAGGCCGTAGCGGCGCACAGCCCGATCGTGTTTTTTCTGCACAATGAAGGCTGAGACACCGCTCGTCACCGCTGCCAGTATGGTGTACAGGCAGACATAGACGGGATCGCCGTTCGCCTCCCTCATAAAGTAGGTGCACAGACCGGGCACTATGCCGGCCACCAGGAAGCCGGGGAACTGATAGCAGATGGATATGCCGGTGTAGCGCACATCAGCCGGGAAGAGATCGGAGAAGAGTGCGGCCTCAGGACCAAAGACGCCGGCGTAGAAGATGCTCAGCGGAATGATGATGGCGATGCAGATGAGGAAGACACTGCCTCCTGATGCTTCCATTATCCAGAAAGACGGGAAGATGGACAAGCCGCAGAGCAGAGAGGAAATGCCGTACACACGGCCACGCCCGAAGCGATCCGCCAGACGGCCGGCAATGAGTATGAAGGGACACATGCACAGGGCTGCGATCATGACAATGGTCAGCGCCGTTGTGCGTTCGACGTTGACGTACTGCACAAGGTAGGTGATGACGAAAACGGCCAGGACGTTGAAGAAGACGCCGTCAATCCAGCGGGCACCCACACCCAGAGCTATGTTGCCGGTATGTTCCTTGCAGACCTTGACGATGGGCATCGTTTTCGCCTTGTCCGCCTTTTCCTTGGCAGCCTTTTCCTGCACCTTCACAAAGTCCGGGGTTTCCAGAATGTGCAGGCGAACGTAGAGCGCCACGGCGATCAGGAACACACTGACAAGGAAGGCCACACGCCAGCCCCAGTTCAGGAACTGCTCGTCCGACAGACAGTAAGAAAGAAAAGCCACCATTCCCGAGGACAGACACAGGCCGGTAGCCAGTCCCATCTGCGGAATAGCCGCGTAGAAGGCGCGTTCCTTTTTGCTGGCATACTCGTAGGTCATGAGCACAGCGCCACCCCACTCGCCGCCAAGGCCCAGGCCCTGACAGAGACGGAAGGTCTGCAGCAGGATGGGCGCGGCAATACCGATCTGGGCGTAGGTTGGCACAAGGCCGATACCGACGGTGGCCAGGCCCATGATGAGCATGGTCAGCACCAACATGCTTTTGCGCCCAAGGCGGTCACCGAAGTGGCCGAAGACAAAGCCACCGAAAGGACGGGCCAGATAGCCAATGGCGAATGTGGAATAGGCAAGCAGTGTTCCCACATAGGGATCGTCGGTGGGGAAATAGAGCTTGTTAAAAACAATACCCGCGACCACTCCGTAGAGGAAGAAATCGTACCACTCGATGGTGGCGCCAATCAGACTCGCCAGAACGACTTTTCTGATTTCCTTTTTGCTAGGTTGGCTCATGTTGACACTCCTGAAACACATGAGAAGGAAAGACACGCTGTTTTCGCTTTTTCTTTTCGCAAAAGATATTGAAATTTTAATTAGATTTCTTTAAGATTTAACTAAACTTTCAATAGCAAATCACGAAAAGTCAGCCTTGCCACACCTGCTGCATTCATGACACGGATTACAAGTTAATTCAACATAGCAGATAAAGATTTTTGAGAAGA
>CAZJPT010000115.1:2223-6230 GCA_964547835.1 uncultured Desulfovibrio sp. | reverse complement strand
AACGGAGCCTTTTTCACAGCTGTCTCGCGCTCGCGCACAAAATGTCTGCGGTCGTTGCGGTCCAGGAGGGAGCCAGAGTCAAACGTGCCGAGGCTCTGCAGGACAAAGAAGACAAGCGCAAGGGAAAGTACAGCAATTATGGCATTTTTCATGGATGTATCCGGTTGACGTCGCCCGTCAGCTGCCGTTGGACAAGGGTCTTGAAAATGCCGTCCCTGGCCACGAGCTCAGTGTAGGTGCCCTGCTGGACAATGCGGCCCCTGTCGAACACGTAGATGCGATCAGCGTTGACAATGGTGGAGAGCCTGTGGGCAATGACGATACGCGTGATGCCGAGGTTCTCAAGATGCGACTGCACAATCTTTTGGGCTGTGTTGTCCAGGGCGCTGGTGGACTCGTCGAGCAATATCAGGGCAGGCTGCCCGACCAGGGCGCGGGCTATGAGAATGCGCTGCTGCTGGCCGCCGGAAATGGTTTCCGGGGTGACAACAGTGTGAATGCCCATGGGCATGCTCCGCACCGTGTCCGCCATGGCCGCACGCTCCAGGGCGAGCCAAGCTTTGTCCAGAGTGCAGTCTGTCCCGATGATGATGTTTTCCAGAATAGAGGCCGCGATGACACGGCTTGACTGCAGGACAACGCCGAGCTGCCGGCGCACGGCGCGCACGTCCAGATCTGCGAGATCCCTGCCCGAATAGAACACTGCCCCGGTTTCGGGACGCTCAAAGCCGAGCAGGAGTCGTACGAGGGAGCTCTTGCCGGCACCGGAGGGACCCACTATGGCGACAAACTCGCCGGGGTTCACGGTGAGGGAAACGTCGTCGATCACCATGGGCATGTCCTTGGCGTATCGGAAGGACACATGGGAGAGCTCCACATGTCCGTCGAGCTTGCCCGGATCCTCCCCACCCTCGGCGTTTTCCGGCAGGGTTTCGAGCAGCGGCATGATGCGCTCGATGTCCGGTCGTATGGCCTGCAGGATCCACAAGCCTCCCGCAATGCCAACCATGCCGGACTGGAAGGCATGAAAGGCTGCCATGAAAGCCATAAAGGCCGGCACGTCCAGCTCGCCTCGCCAAGCTCCTCCCACAAGGGCGTAGAACATCAGGGAGATGATCATGGGGAAGACAGTAGATAAGATGGACTGTATCGAGCCGTTGCGGCTCATGCGGAACTGAGTGCGCACCTGAATCGCAAAATCATCCATACAACGGTTGATAACGCGGGTTTCAGCCACTGCGGCGCGAATCTTGCTTATGCCTTCAAGGAACTGCCGGAACAGGCCGGACAGCCGGCCGCTTGCCATGGCGTGCTCGCGCAGAGGCTTCAGATTGATGCGGGCAAGAGCACAGATGCTGACAACGTAGACCACCATGAGAAGCATGCCAGGAAGAGCCAGCCTGGGAGAGTACCAGAACATCATGGCAAGACTTGCCACGTGAATGATTGCGCCGAGAAACTGTCTGGTAATAACGGAAAAGACGGTGGCCTGAATGTGGGCAACCCCCAGGATGCGCTTCGTCATGTCCCCGGCCGGACACATTTGGAATGTCGACACGGGCACGCGCAGGCAGTGGTCGAACAGGGCAGCCTGGAAGCGCTCGTACTGGCGTGTGCCGAAAAGGATCATGCTCAAGGAGGGCACAAGCTGAAACCCTGTCTGACAGGCTGTCAGCACCACCAGCAGCCAGGCAAGCTGGGTGAGCTCGTCGTAGTTGGCCGAGGGGATGATCCTGCCCGTGACGTACTGCGTGACCATCGGAAATATGAAGCTCAAAAGCGCTGCCACAAGGCCTGCAACGCCCATGAGTACAAGGGTGGGTTTAGTGTGACGGCAGATGAAGGAAAGAAGCTTTTTCTTGTCGAGCCTGCCTTCCGGAAAGCTCTCGTAGAAGCACAGGGCCCTGGACTCGAGAAGGGAACTGTCTTCGGCAGCAAGACGTCTGTCCTGATCCTTTTGGGGGTCGTACAGTCTGCCGCCGCTGGAATTTGGCGAGAGGACCACAGGCGCCCCCGAATCAGCCCAAAATGCCAGCAGGATCGGGGCAGAACGTTGGTGTATATCCTGGTCGACTTCAACGGGGCGTACCCGCCAGCCAGCCCTCTGAGCGTATTGCTCAAGGAGCTGTCTGGGAGTGCCGGTCTCGCAGTCCAGCATGAGCGCAAGCTCTTTTTTGAACACAAGGCCGCAGGAACGCGCTATATGCTCAACGGTGCGGTACAGAATTCCGGTTGCCGGGGCGGCGTCTTCGGCAGCCTGCGCCATTCCAAGTCCACCCAGTTCGCCGAGTTCGCGAATCTTCGAGGCAAGAGCCTGCCGGGCTCTGACGTTGTTTTCCCGCAGAATGCGCAGGCGTTGGGCGTTGCCGGAGTTGTTGTTGGGAGCGTTCATTCCTTGCTGCCCTCTTCGAAACGCATGAGGCCCGCGTAGATGCCGTTTTGCTGCATGAGTTCGCCGTGAGTTCCCCGTTCTGCGATGCGGCCTTCATCAAGGACAATGATCTCGTCGCAGTCACGTACTGTGGAGAGTCTGTGCGCCACCACAAGACAGGCGCAGCCTCTGCGCCGCACGGCTTCATCGATGGCGACTTCAGTCACTGGATCAAGGGCGCTTGTGGCCTCGTCAAGGATGAGCAGAGGGGTGTTGCGGGAAAGCACTCTGGCGATTTCCAGTCGCTGCCGTTGTCCGCCGGAAAAATTGGTGCCCCCTTCCATCACCTCGATCTCGAGCATGTTTGCGCCGCGTCTTGCAAGTTCTTCCTCCATGGAGGCGTCACGCAGGGCGCGCTGCAGGGTCTCGCTGTCGGCCGAACGGGCAAAAAGACTCAGGTTGTCGCGCATGGAGCCGGAAAAAAGCATAATTTCCTGGTCCACGCAGCCCATGCGGGAATACCAGTTTTCGCGCGAATGCTCGCATGCAGGACGCCCGTCCAGAAGCACCTCTCCGGACCAGGGCGTCAACAGGCCGTTGGCGAGCCTGGCAACGGTAGACTTGCCCGAACCGGAGGGCCCCACAAGGGCCACGCGCTGCCCGGGTTCGATGCGCAGGGAAAAATCCGCCAGGATGGGCGGATCTGCCTTGCTGTAACCGAAGGTCACATTGCGCATCTCGAGACTGGCCTGTGGTTCGTTGTCCTGTGCTGCCGTTTCAAAGGGAGCGAAGGTTTTTTCCGACTGGTTGACATACACGTCCCTGATGCGCTCCATCTGGGCCTTCATAACCTGCAGTTCCGAGGCAGCCAGCAGCAGGGAGGTGAGGGGTCCGGTAAAGGAGGTCATCAGAGTCTGGAAAGCAAACATGCCGCCCAGGGTAAGCCTGCCCTCCATGATTTCCCAGGCGCCCACACACAGTATCAGCACGGAGCCAAGGCCGTTGAGGAAGGTGGGAAGCGTGCTGAAGCAGGTGGTGGTGATCTGAAAGTGCAGCTGCCTGCGGTTCACCTCGGAAAGCTGCCCTGTCCACTGCTGGAACATGGCGTCCTCGCGGCCTGCAGCACGCAGATTCTCTATCATGCTTATGCCTGACATGATCGAGGAGAGCAGGCGGGTCTGCTCCATCTGCAGAGACTGGTTCTGCACCTGCCGCTTTTTGTTGATCCAGAACAGGAAGGCGATCTCGAGGAGGACAAAGAGTATGGACATCAGCGAGAGTGTCACGCTGAACTGGAACATGAGCCACAGAAAGAAAAGAGCCGTGAAAAATTTGACGATGTTGTCAGCCACCGTGCCAAACATTGCTCCGGCCACGCTGCTGTTCATGCCGATGCGGTACTGTATGTCAGCACTGCTGCGCAGCATGAAAAAGGACATGGGCAGGGAGAAAATGTGCTGGAGCATGTCCAGTGTGCTGTTGACTGCGGTCTGCAGGGTGCCCCGGCGCAGTGCCAGCCCCACGAGCCAGCTCAAGAGCATCTGCAGGCACATGGTCAGGGCGAAGAGAAGCAGGAGCATGGAGAGCCAGGTACTCTTGTCATGCATTATCTCGTCAACGAAAACCCGCATGAGGG
>CAZJPT010000115.1:0-2213 GCA_964547835.1 uncultured Desulfovibrio sp. | reverse complement strand
CAGGCAGGACCATGAGCAGACCGCCGCAGACAAGAGCCGACACCACCTGGCGCATGCCGCGAAGCATGGGCAGCATGGCCGCAAGAGCATTGAAGGGCTTGCCCTGACGGACAAAATCGGGCCCTGGCGAAAAAGTGAGGGCCACGCCGGTGTAGCTCTTTTCGAATGTCTCCCTGGTCACGATCCTGGGTCCGGTGGCCGGATCGTTGAGATAGAACAGGCGACCGTTACGGCTGTGCCCCTCGTAGACCACAAAATGGTTGAAATTCCAGAAGAGGATCGTGGGGGCTGCCAACTCGTCGAGGTTCTCGGTGAGGACGCGGTAGCCCGCGGCCTCAAGACCATACGACCTGGCCGCACGCAGAATGAAGGATGCCTTGCTGCCGTTGCGCGACACCCCACATGCGTCCCGCAGCACTTCCAGAGATTCGTAGCGCCCGTAATAGGCCAAGATCATGCCAAGACAAGCGGCCCCGCACTCGGTGGCCTCCATCTGCAGCACAACGGGCGTGCGTTTGCGCCTGAAGATCATGCCCTAGTCCCCGAAAAGGAGAGATTTTGCGTAGGGTACGAGAAAGGAGGCCGGCCTTCTGTATTCTGTGTTGACAATTATGGATCCCAGGGCGCCGCTGCTAAGCTGCACCGGAGCCCCCTTGCTGCTCGTCCATCTGAACCCGCTTTTGGTTGTTGGATCCGGCAGGAGCTCCACCTCAACCCGGATGGCCGCTCCACCCCCGGACAGTCTCTCGACAAGCCCCTGGTTGTGCACCTCGGCAAGGATGGACTCTGCGGAGACTGGCTCCTCGCTCACTTCTCGAACAACACCCAGAATGTAACCAAACTCGTCAGGCTTCACCGAGCCTGGCGCAAAGTAGGCACTCATGCCGGCAGTCACCTTTTTGCCGTCGGCTGGAGAGAGAAAGCCAACGAGCGAGAGTCCGTCGGATTTGTCAGAGGCGATGAGGGCGATGCTTTCACCCATCTGCACAAAATCACCCTCGCTCTTGCGCACCTCGAGGATATGACCGTCGTAGTTGGAAACAAGTCTGAAGGCTTCAAGGTAGAGCTTGTAGGCCATTTGCAGCTCCAGGGACTTCATAAGCATGTCGTTTTCCAGAGTGATGAGCGTCTTGCGATGCTCCCAGTCAAGCTCGTGCATCTGGGCGGTGGACGACATGACGTCCAGGCGGTTGCTCAAAAGCTGCACCTCTGTGTTGAGGAGGGTGTCGAGAGAGGATAAGTATTCGCTTTGGGACATTGCCCGCTGGTTTTTGAGTGTCTCGAAGTTTTGGGTCCTTATCTGACTGCGGGTGACGCTCTCGTTGTATTTTTCCGTGAGGGAGGCCAGGGCCTGTTCGCGCTCCTTTTCCATTTTGAGATGCAGGTCGGTCATGGCCCTGCTCTGCCTGACAAGCTGATCATACTCAAGCTCCAGCCTGCGCACCTTGAATATGGTTTCGGCGTTGTAGACCTCTCCCACAACCTCACTGCTTGCCACCGGCATGCCGGCCCTGATGTTGAGCCGCGTGAGCGTGCCGCTGCTCCTGGCGTTGAGGGAGTACACTCCGCCGCGCAAAACAAGAATACCCTGTCCGGATACGCTGTTGACCACGCTTCCGAAGAAACCCCAGATTACAAGGGCCGCGAATGCGGCTGCAGACACAGCAAACAAAAACCAGGTCCATCCGGCTCTGACGCTTGTCAGAGCGAGAGTGCGGGCACCACGGCTCTGCTCGTCCAGGGCTTTTTGTGAAAACTGGATGGGAGCGGACTTCCTTGCCATATCGTCTCCAGGGACAAGGGGCGTGTTGGTCGGGAAGAGCTGGTCGAAGCCCCAGTGGCGTGAAGAATGCAGAGGACTGGCTGCGCACTGTCCCCCAAGTGCCTCTGTCCTGGACTTCGGCAGATCAGGGATTGTTGTGATTTTTCGTGTCTCTGGACATGATATACTTTAGGAACTGCTGGAAAATAACATTATGTTTTATCACGGTAAACCTGGCTACTGAGGCCAGTTTGAGCAAGGAAAAAGCCTAATGTTACTTTACCGCAGTTCCTTACCTAAATTTTCGTGAAACTGGAACACTGACTCCCTGAATACACCACTTTTACCTCCAAGTCATTAGTTGGGCATTGCTGAAATCTTTGGCAAATGCCCAATTTTTTTATTGCATGTTTTTCGTAAAAATGGCAGAATAAATTATTCTCGTGAGTAC
>CAZJPT010000114.1:0-6330 GCA_964547835.1 uncultured Desulfovibrio sp. | reverse complement strand
CCAGCACCTATGCCGATGAATGAAATTGTTGAAATCACTCTGCCCAATGTCGGTATGGGCATGAACTTTTCGATTTAAACACTGGCAGCGGGTATCACGATTCGGCCAGGCCAAACCGGGGAATCGCCCCTGGCCCCCATCCGCCTGTGGCACTTATGCAAGCCTGCTTCTTCAGGAACTGTCCGCAAACAACCTGTGTATTTCACAAATGGAAGACGCCTGATTTCCTTTTCCAGAAGAAGGGACGTGTTGGTCTGCATGCTGTTCAAAGGTTAGTCGATGCTGATGAGTTCGTACTGAGGATTGCCCATCTTGAGTTCGGCCATGGCTGAGAGCTGACGCAAGCCCTGACGGGACTGTATCCGTTCGACAAGATCATGGTTTTCGCGTTCACTCATGCCGAACACCAGATCGCAGCTGGCCTGATCAATCGCCAGAATATCAGTAGAAGCCACAATGCCGATATCCGGGATAGTCGGTTCTTGGGCGCCTGTGCCTGCACAGTCACAATCTATTGACATGCGGCGCATAACGTTGATGAAGACGATGCGTTTGCCGAAGTAATCGCACGTGGCCTTTGCGGAATCAGCCATGAGTTCCATCAGCACATCCCCGGTCGGCCACTCGGTATAATCTTCCGGCATATTCTTCGTCAATCCGTGCACCTGACGCTTGCCCCACCTGCCCGAGGCCATGCCGATGGCAATGTTCTTCATGGATCCGCCAAAGCCACCCATGGCGTGTCCTTTGAAGTGCGTCAGCACTATGAGCGAGTCATAGTTCACAATATGGCCGCCCATGGCCACTTCCTTAAGACGAAGTCCGTCCTTCACAGGCAAATTGACATCCTCTTCCTCGTCGAGAATATCTACAGGGCAGAATGTCCAGCCATTAACCTTGATCGTCTCGCGATGCTCCTCAGTCGTGAAGCGATCACCTCTGTATAATGTGTTCGTCTCAACGATGGCACTGTTGGGCACTGTGGCTTGAAAGTCCCTCACAAGCTCACGGGGCAGAATGTTGGGACCTTTCTTTTCGCCAGTGTGCAGCTTGATAGCTACCCTGCCGTAGATGTGCTCGTTGATACGCTGATAGAGCTTGATGAGATGCTGAGCATCCATGTGTTTGGAAAAGTACACCCTGGCCCTTGTGCCTGGGGCGTCAGTACCGGTCACATTCCTGCTTCCGATAACTGGCGTTTTCTGCACCTGCGGAGCTGCATGAGCATTTTCAAATATGTTCGGAGTGATGGCTGCGGCTGCAGAGAGCGCGGTGGTGGCTATAAGCACATC
Source organism: uncultured Desulfovibrio sp. (assembly GCA_964547835.1). Taxonomy (GTDB): domain Bacteria; phylum Desulfobacterota; class Desulfovibrionia; order Desulfovibrionales; family Desulfovibrionaceae; genus Desulfovibrio. The sequence goes on along the minus strand of CAZJPT010000114.1, from coordinate 5,038 downwards.
TCTTCTGGAAATAGCATTGTTCTTCATAATACTTCCACCTGACAGTTATTGACCGTTCACATTCTGGGCGCCCCGGGGCAGCCACGCCATGTCGTTTTCCATGGAATGCGTGTCAATACGGGAAAACGGGAACTGCCGCACGAGGGGACAAAATTCTTTTTTCTAATAGTTCCTGCGCCCTCTTGTGAACAATGCTCTTTCTTCTCTCATTCTTGCCTTAATCTCTCACATCGACACTGCACATGCCTGAAGGCAGGGGTTTCCCTTCTTCCATCCCAACCTTTCTGGCTTTCGCCTCCAAAGGGTCCTGCACAATGTCCACGAGCGTAGATTCGGGCATGTCCTGCCCTATTTTTTTGCGCGCAATACGCATAGCTCGCACAAGTTCACATCCCTGTCATGTTCAGCCCCGCACAGAGGGCATGTCCATCTGTGTACGGCTAAATCCTTAAACTGGCGGATTCCGGGTGCCGCATCTGGAAAAACCCATACTCGTATAAACAACAGGCAAGACGGCGACTTCCAGCAAAGGGAAATAACACGGTCCACGAGGCAGAACCATCTCATTATTTTTCTTTTGAAACATTACACAGTGACATGCCAACGCACACTGTCAGCAATGGGACTGTCTCTCCATGACGCCGGGAAGCATCCTCCTGCAGCTTAAAGGATAATGACTGCCAAAAGACGGGTATCACCATTTATTTTCTTAACTTCATACTTTAAACATTTTTTGTATAATACCTTGTTATTACGCAAAATATGTAGTCAGCACGTCATGTCATGATGACAGGCACACCCGGCCAATGATGCCCCTTTTTTTCACTTTCTTGAAAAACAGATGTGTCAGCTGACATCCTCTGATTGATAGCACATTTCGACGTGTTCTTATTATGTCTTGATTTACAGATAGTTATATATGGCATCCTTTCTGCATGACTTTAATTTTATGCCACTTCATCCCATAAAAATGTGAGCTGTCTGCTGCGCCCTGTCTTTATTTCCGGTGCCACCAGACAGACAACTTTGCGCGCAAAGTCCATGCTCCCCCTCCCCTTTCTCATAACCGGCACTGTTTCTTTTCATTATAAAAACGTGTGCCGCTGGATAAGCCTAAATGCTCATGATGCACTACGGTTTGCGGCCCGCTCTGCTCTCCCATGATGCTGCCTGTATGCCTGCCGTCCATCCCCTGAAAGTGTTCCTTAACTCCGTGCCCGGAGTGCGCCCATTTTTTGCTGCGCGAAAGGTGAAACCCGGATTCTGCATCGGCCTTAATTGTTGACCACACCAACACCTGGTTTCGCAATGGCCCCCATTGGTCATCTGCCTCGCCATCGCGTTTGCCTGCAGCCTGGCCCCGTCGTTCTATTCACGCCAGGCGGAATACTTTTCGTGTCGCCTGTGTGCAAAAAACGGGATCCGGCTGGGCTGCTTCTGATGTCGTTTAGTGGTATACCTATCATTCCGCCCAACAATGAACACGGGACTGCTGCCACGGCAGACAGATTTCTGAGAGCAAGGCAGTATCCCACTGTATCCACCATCGACGGTGCTGTTCTTTTTTCGGCGGCCTGGACAGTCTCCTGTCCGCCCATCTGCTCATGGAGCAGAGGCTCTCCACCAGCTGACGTCGACGCCCAATCCATAACCGGGCGGCAATTCGGGAGGAGTTGATGGCCATCGAAGAATACGAAGAACTCTGCGTCAGCTACATGGATTCAACCAGTGGCGACGCCAGCTGACAATGCCATACCTCCCTGCCATCATCCGAAGCGACACAGCACCCTTGCCACTCTCCCTGCTTCAGTTTAGTGCAAGAGAATAAGAGGAGATCTCAAAACTCTGGATACACCATCTTAACATAGTGCTTTTATGTACAATCTTGTGCGTTTTGAGACGTCCTCTAAATCGGCTGTATTCGTCTCCCCTTCTGTCTGGGCTTGAAGACGCAGACAAAGCTCTGTATTTTCAGATGCATCACGAAAACCGGCTTGCTGTCCCACAGCGCTTTTTCCTTTCTCCGGAGTCTTCCTTGAACATACGTCTGTTTCTCCGTGCCGCTTGTCTCATTGTCGCTGCATCCACGATCTGCCTTCTTCTTCCGGAGTCAGCGACCGCTGCCGGCTATTTTCCGTGGACCTGCCGCCAGGAGGCTGTCACCGGCGGCGCTGCTGCGGGAGATTCGCAGATGGATCTCAGGGGTGAGTGGATTTCCTCCTTCGATCCGAAACGCGTTCTCGACATCAGGGAACGGAGATTTTCCCTGCAGGGAACAGGCGGCAATCTTGCCGGCCCTCTTGTTGAACACGGACCAAGCCTGATACTGACTGACAGGGAAGGCAATACCTGCATAGTGCTCTGGCAACTGCTCGGCGACGGTCGCCTTGCCATTAACAGCGGTGAGGACATGTACCATCGCCGTGGCGATCCCGCGCTGCCTGTTATCACTGTCCGCCAATACGGCAGCAGTGACTGCCGCTTTACCATCACGTTGCCTGAACGCATTCCTGTTGAGGAAGTGCAGGATGGGGTCCGCGTTTTCTCTGTGGAAAAGGACACGGCCATGCAGATTCTCTCCGGAAAGACAACTCTGGACGCCGAGGCCTTTGCACGCGCTATCTGTGACCAACTCAAGGGCAGCGATTTCCGATCCTCAGACGACGAGAACAATGCATTCTTGTTCACCGCAACAGTGCGGGGCATTCCTATGCTGCAGTACATTGCCATGGACAAGGACCAGTACCTGCACGTCTCCCTTATGGGTGACTACGCAAAGCTCATGTCCTATCTCAAAACCGTCAAGATCATGCCTCCCAGGGAAGAAGCCCGCTGAAAGGACGGCAAACAATCGACTCTCCGCAAGCCCATACCATACCAATGCTTTCATACGCACGGCCATGACCAGTACATCCGCTCCGCTCGCTGAACGCACCCAGGCCGACGGCAAGTCCGTCAGGGCACGACTTAGGCGCGCCAGTTCCCTAAGCGCCAGAACGCGCACCTTGACGTGGCAGGATGCCGCGTACCATGAAATTCTCAGCGCACTTCTACCTGGACGACACGCTACAGCCATAGTCGTGCCACCCGTGTACTGTGATCTCGGCTGCAACGTGGAAATCGAAGAGCACGCCATTATCAACGCCGGCTGTATTCTTCTCGACATTGGGCGCATCCGCATCGGCAGCCATTCCATCATAGGCCCAGGCTGCCGTATCTGCACCCCGCACCATCCCCTGGATGCCACAGTGCGCCGTTCGGGCAAGCAATACTCCTCTGCTGTTGTCATAGGCGATGACTGCTGGCTTGGCAGTAGTGTCACTGTCTGCCCTGGCGTCTCCATCGGTGATCGCAGCGTCATTGCCGCCGGCAGTGTGGTCATTTCCAACATACCACCTGACTCCCTGGCAGCAGGCAATCCAGCCAGAGTCATCCGCAGCCTCAAGGATGGTCCCATCACCTCAGGGCCTGAGCGTACCGCTCTGGCCAGGGCACACACTCTGTCCAGCCTCAGCCTGGACAACTTTGCCAGAATGCGCCTGGGACTCCCGTACGACGCGAGAGACAGTGTCTGTCAGACCAGGCGTGCCCTTGCAGCGCGGCATTGCGCCCGACTCCGGGAAACCGTACCCGGTGACGCTGCATACCGCGCCATCATGAAGGAGCTTGTTCCCCTTATGGATCCGACAGCCTGTGTGCTGTCGCCAGTGCACCTTGACTTCGGCACTGGCCTGGCCATGGGCGAACACAGCTTCATTAACACCGGCGCCACCATTCTCGACAACGCCAGAGTACGGCTTGCCGCTCACGTCCTCCTGGGACCGCGCTGCCATATCGCCACACCCTTCCATCCCCTGGATGCAGCAAAGCGTGCTGTCGGACTGGTCTGCGCCGCCCCTGTAACCATTGAGGAGGACTGCTGGCTCGGGGCCGGCGTCATTGTCTGCCCGGGCGTTACTGTAGGTGCGCGTAGCGTCATCGGCGCCGGCAGCGTTGTCACGCGCAATATCCCTCCGGATTCCCTGGCCTGCGGTCAGCCCGCTGTAGTCAAGCGCACGCTGCGGACAGCATCCGTATCTTCAGCTCATGAAAACACCGGGCAGAAGGAAAAAAACAGAATGCCGGCCTGCGACATGACAGAAATCCAGAAGATGCGCGCCGGATTTCTCTACAATTTCAGTGATCCGGAAATCATGCGCAGCAATGTACGTGCCGCTGCAATTTGCACACGGATGCGTACCATGGGGCTGGACGATCCTGGTCTGCGCGACTGCCTGCGCGAGCTCATCCCTGGTTTTCCCGACAGCTCGCAAGTCTTCCCGCCTCTGTACTGCGATCACGGACACGGCGTAATCATGGGCGAGCATGTTTTCATGAACGTCAACTGCATCATCCTTGATTCTGGCATGGTGCGCATAGGCAACCATTGTCAGATCGGTCCGGACTGCCAGTTCTGCACACCGCATCACCCCATGGACTACGCGTTGCGCCGCCAGCCTGTAGAAACGACCCTGCCCATCACCATTGGTGACGACTGCTGGCTGGGCGCCGGCGTTATCATCTGCCCGGGCGTCACCATCGGTCCGCGCAGCGTCATTGCTGCGGGCAGTGTCGTCATCAGGGATATTCCCGCGGACTCCCTGGCAGCCGGCAATCCAGCCGTAGTCAAGCGGCGTCTGCAGCCCGGAGATCGATCAAGACTGGAAACACTGGCCGTCGTCAAGGCTTGAACAACATTGTTGTTGCCACAGCCAGCTGGCATCCCGAAGGAGAGGGATGTCAAATCAACACTCCAGGACTTGTCTCTTTGCGCAGGGACAGATAAGTCCCCAGTCCAGCATATCCTCATCATATCCTCAAGGATTGTCATGATATCTCGCTCTATGGCGCATGGAGCAGCGTCTGGAAAGGCCTCTAAGTTGCACTGCAGAGCTCTCGCTCAGCGACTCCTCAAGAAGACGCCAGATGAGTTCGCCAATGGGGTTAAGAGGACGTCTCAAAACGCACAAGACTGTACATAAAAGCAATGTGTTAAGAT
>CAZJPT010000113.1:0-6367 GCA_964547835.1 uncultured Desulfovibrio sp. | reverse complement strand
GGTTAGTTTGCTCTGACATGCCCTGTTCCTTGTTCTGGACAGGGAGTTTTCTTTCCCGTATGCACTCAATGACGGCCGGAGGTACGATTTGGCAGAGAACACTTCCTCCTCTCATAATGCGCAAGGAGTGCGCTCCCGCTTGCTCAGCTTCCTCAAGGCCAATTACCTCGGCAACATCCCCATGGGCATCGTCATTTTCTTCACCTTTGTGACCCTGACCCTCATGGTGAGTCTGCCGGCCTTTATCTCAGTAGAGCGCAGTGAGGCGACGCTCATACGTCTGCTGGCGGACAAGGGCTTTTCCCTGATCACGGCCTTCGAGAACGTGTTGCGTACCGGTCTGCGCTCGCAGGCCGGAGTGCGGCTGCAGCTGGTGCTTGAACAGATGACACAGAGCGGCGATATCAATTTCATTGCCGTGACCATGCCCGACGGCACCATTATAGCCCACTCCAACAGGGAGCGGGTGGGCGAGATCCTGCAGATAGACGGTCAGGAGGCATCAGAGGTCATCATGCACCAGCTTTCTCCGCGAGGAGAGAAGCACTGGAGCATTATGAACGTGGAGGGCTTCCACAGCTTTGTGGTGTACAGCAATTTTGAGCCTGGACCGCCCCCGGGCAGACCCCGCATTGTGCCCAGAAATCTGCCGCCCGTTCCAGTTCCCATGATCTTCCTGGGTATGGACGTGTCGCCCTTCGAGGCCACCCGCGGCCAGAACCGCGCCTACGTGACCATGCTGGCTGGTGTCAGTCTGCTTGGAGGCCTGGCCTGCCTGCTCGTCTTGTACCACACCCAGAAGGCCCGTCGCGCCCGCCTTGCGGAAAGGCAGGCCAAAAGCCGCGTGGCAGCCCTGGAAGAGGAAGTGCGCCGCAAGGAAAAACTGGCCGCAGTCGGTAATCTGGCAGCTGGCGTGGCCCACGAAATCCGCAATCCGCTGAGTTCCATCAAGGGCTATGCCACCTATTTTGCACAGCGCTTTCCAGAGGGCAGTGACGATCGTGAAGCGGCTACGGTCATGGTGTGTGAGGCAGACCGCCTCAACCGCGTCATTACCGACCTCATCGGCCTGTCCAGACCTACGGACGTGAAGCTGCGGCCAATGCATCCGGCCGAGGTGCTGCAGCATGTGGCGAGACTCCTCTCGCAGGACGCAGCCCATCGCAATGTGGAAATTGTGCACAACGTGTCCAGGCGCTGTCGGCCGGCCATGACCGATCCGGATCGCTTGAGTCAGGCTGTTCTCAATCTCTGTCTCAACGCCCTGGATGCCATGCCTGATGGCGGCGTGCTCACGCTGGCTGCGGACATGGACAGCGACAGGGTGCGCCTGCAGGTACAGGATACAGGCACGGGCATTGCGCCTGAAATCTTGAACCACATTTTTGACCCGTATTTCACCACAAAGGCCAGGGGCAACGGCATTGGTCTCGCCACGGTGCACCGTATTGTTGAGGCCATGAACGGCGACATCGCCGTGAACTCCACCCTGGCCGGACCGGACAGCCCGGGCGGCACCTGCTTCACGCTGTGGCTGCCGGTGGCCAACTTGAAGATCTAGCAGCAGCACGGACATTGTCCGCGAGATTTTTCACAGGGAGGAGGTGCGTCATGTCCTGCGCGGGTGAGGGGCAGAACGTGCCGTACAGTTGATGATGAAGTCAGCAGTGACAGGCAGCAGTCCGACGGTGCTTGTGGTAGATGACGACGACGCGCATCGCGGCATGCTCAGAATGATGCTCAAAACATGGGGCTACAATGTTGTCGAGGCGGCAGACGGCGAGGAAGCCGTGGCCAGGGTGTATGAACAGAGCTTCGACGCAGTGCTCACTGACGTGCGCATGGCCGGTACAGACGGGATTACGGCCATGAAGCGCATTTTAAGCTACAATCCCTCGCTGCCGGTCATTCTCATGACAGCCTACTCCTCGGTGGAGACCGCTGTCGATGCCCTGCGCGTGGGTGCCTTCGATTATCTCATCAAGCCCCTGGACTTTGACGCGCTCAAGGAAACGCTGAAAAAGTCCATGGCGCACTCGCATCTGGGAGTTGAGAATCGCGAACTGCGCCGTCAGCTGTACGAGGAAAATGCGAGTCCGGAAATTCTGGGACGCTCCCCGGCTATCACCGCCATGCTGCGCATGATCAATACGGTAGCGCCTACCGAGGCCACGGTGCTCGTGACAGGCGAGTCCGGCACTGGCAAGGAACTGGTGGCCCGCGCCCTGCATGCCCAGAGTCTGCGCAAGGAGCATCCCCTGGTTACGGTAAACTGCGCTGCCCTGGCTGAAACACTGCTGGAGTCTGAGCTCTTCGGACACGAGAGGGGCGCCTTCACCGGTGCTGACCGCCGGCGCGAGGGCCGCTTCAAACAGGCAGACAAGGGGACGCTCTTCCTGGATGAAATCGGTGAGCTGCCCATTGCACTGCAGGCTAAGCTTTTGCGCGCTCTGCAGCAGGGCGAGATACAGCGCGTGGGCTCGGACAGGAGCGAACATGCAGACGTGCGTGTCATTGCCGCCACCAACCGCGACCTGAAAAAAGAGGTGGAGCAGCGGCGCTTTCGAGAGGATCTTTATTTCCGTCTCAATGTCATCAGCCTGGAGGTGCCGCCATTGCGTCAGCGTCGTGAGGATATTCCTCTGCTGGCCGGACATTTTCTGGCCCGTTATTCCGAACGGAACAGAAAGAATATCAAGGATTTTTCGCCACAGTGCATGGACATGCTGCTGCGCTACGACTGGCCCGGCAATGTGCGTGAGCTGGAAAATGCCGTGGAACGCGCCGTCATTCTCTGCACAGGCGACACCATCATCGGAACGGAACTGCCCATAACCATCACCCGCGCAGGTGACCAGCCTGGCTCTCGAACTCCGGAGCTGCCCTCGTCCCTGGCCGGCCTGCCTCTGGACGAGGTGGAGCGTCTGGCCATTGAGGAGACGCTGCGCGAGACCGGTGACAACAAGAGTGCCGCGGCCCGCAAGCTGGGCATTACCAGAGCCACGCTGCACAAGAAACTGCGCAAGTATGAGACGGACAGGGAGGAAGGGGAGTGAGCGCGGGCAGCAGAACGTCACGCGAACAGCAACGTCTCGAGCGTGTCGTGGATCTTTTCTTTGAGAGCGGCATACTGCGTCATGTTCCGCGCAGCGGCTACATTTTTCTGGGCACCGGCTCTGAGGACGTGGCCCAGCACTGTTTCCGCGTGGCTCTCATGAGCTTCGTGCTGGCCCGCATGGCCGGCGCTGATCCCTACAGGGCGGCAGTCATGGGATTGCTGCACGATCTTCATGAGAGCCGTGTCTCGGATCTCAATTACATGAATCAGCGCTACTGTCAGGCTGACTGTAAAAAGGCGCAGCGTGACGCCATGCAGGGGACCGGCCTTGAGGAAGAGGTGACAGGGCTGTTTGCCGAGTTTGAAGCTAGAGAGAGCTCTGAGGCGCGTCTGGCCAGGGACGCCGATCAGCTGGATTTGCTTTTTAATCTCAAGGTGGAGCTGAGCAAGGGCAACGCCTTTGCCAGGGAATGGATTGAAGCGGCCATGGGGCGGCTCAAGACAGACACAGCCAGAGCTGTGGCTGAAGAGATGCTGAAAACGGATCCCAATCGCTGGTGGTACGGCCGCGTGGACAAGCGCTGGTGGGTGGAGCGCTGTCTGCCGGAAGAAAGAGAAGCAAAGTCCCCTACGCGCCGGCGTCTTGCCGGACGCAGACGCTCCCGTCCCTGTTGGCATGATCAGCAGGGGCAGTGAGCAGCACATCCGGCAGGCGTGCAGCGTGCATTGTCTGCGGGCACAAGAGTTGCCGCTATTCTTCGGCCCATTGTCTGGAGCGTTCTACCGCTCTGTGCCAGCTGTGCAGCAGCGCCAGCCTTCTGTCTGCGCTCATGGAAGGCTCAAAGCACCTGTCCAGTTTCCACAGCGCCTGCAGCTCTTCCTCGTTTTGCCAGAAGCCTGTGGCAAGCCCGGCAAGAAAGGCTGCGCCCCGGGCCGTGGTCTCGGTGACGACCGGGCGCTCAACAGGCACGCCGAGAAGGTCGGCTTGATACTGCATGAGCAGGTTGTTGCGGCTCGCGCCGCCGTCCACGCGCAGAGCGTTCAGGGCAAGACCGCTGTCCTTTTCCATGCAGCGCACCACGTCCAGATTCTGCAGGGCAATGCTTTCCAGGGCTGCCCTGGCAATGTGGGCGCGGGTGACACCACGGGTCAGGCCCACCATGGTGCCGCGTGCGTAGGGATCCCAGTAGGGCGCACCAAGGCCGGCAAAGGCTGGGACAAGACAGACGCCGCCATTGTCATCCACGCTGGCGGCCAGAGCTTCCACCTCACTGGCTGAGCTGATGACGTTCAAACCGTCGCGCAGCCACTGTATGAGAGCGCCGGCCATGAAGACGCTGCCCTCAAGGGCGTACTGAAGACCAGAGCCCGTGTTCCCGAGCACGGTAGTCAGCAGGCCGTGCGTGCTGCGGCGCGCAGCTGCCCCCGTGTTCATGAGCAGAAAGCACCCCGTGCCGTATGTATTTTTTGCCATGCCCGGGGACAGGCACGCATTGCCGAATGTTGCGGCCTGCTGATCGCCGGCCATGCCGGCAACAGGCAGTGCCCTGCCAAGGAATTCCGGGCTGATCGTGCCGAGCACGCCGGATGAGGGAACAATGTCGGGCAGCATGGAGCGGGGAATGTCAAAGATGGCCAGCAGCTCGTCGTCCCAGTTGCCCGTGTGGATGTTGCACAGCAGTGTCCGGCTTGCATTGGAGGGATCCGTTGCGTGGATCGCTCCCTTGCTCAGATGCCACAAAAGCCAGGTGTCCACTGTGCCGAAAAGCAGATGGCCGGCCCGTGCCTTTTCACGGGCGCCGTCTATATTATCAAGGATCCAGCGTATCTTGGTGGCTGAAAAGTACGCGTCCGGAATAAGACCTGTTCTGGCTGCAATGGGCTCACTGAGGCCGCGTTTCTTCAGCTCGTCGCAGCAGGCAGCCGTACGTCTGTCCTGCCAGACAATGGCGTTATGGACGGGCACGCCTGTGCGCCTGTCCCACAGCATCGTGGTCTCGCGCTGATTCGTCAGGCCCAGGCAGACGATTTGTGACGCGGACACACCGGCCCTGCGCAGACATTCACATGCCACATTGACCTGACTTGCAGCAATTTCTTCCGGGTTGTGCTCCACCAGGCCCGGACTGGGGTAGATTTGCGTGAACTCCTGCTGCGCCATGGCGGCAATGCCTCCCGCACGGTCGAAGAGGAGGGCTCTGGAGCTGGTCGTCCCCTGATCAAGGGCAAGAATGTAGTCCTGCATGCTGTCTCCGTCATGAAAAGAGGTCTGTGTCCTTCCCTGAAGCCATGTTGTGCGGAGGGACAAATGTGCTGCGGGTCAAACCGTGTCAGAGATTCGGGAGCGTGCGGCGTGCCTGGTCAGTTTTGCCACGGGTCAGGGGCCTCTAAAAGCTAATGGGCATGGGACCGAAGGCGGCTTCGTAACGTGTGCGGAAGTCCGCGGGCGTGAAGCCGTGCACCTGCGTGCCCTGCTGCTCGATGCAGTAGCTGGCCGTGACAGATCCGTACCTGGCGGCTACGGGCACGCTCAGGCCGTGGCTCAGGCCAAAGAGCAGGCCCGCACGGTGTGCGTCACCGGCGCCTGTGGGGTCAGCCACGCTGCCGCAGGGAACAGCCGGAATGACAGTGTCAGTGCCGTCACGGCCCAGGACGCGGCAGCCCTTTTCGGCCAGGGTGGTGATGACCCACTGCACGGTATCAAGCAGGTCAGTCTGCTTTTCAAGTTCCAGGAGCTTGAGCACAAGACCAGCCTCGTAATCGTTGCTCACGAAGGCAAAGGCGCCGTCAATGGCGCTGCGCATGGTCTCCCTGGTGTAGAGGGGCAGCTGCTGGCCAGGATCAAAGATAAAGGGGACATTGCGTTCACGGTAGACGCCGGGGAAGCGCTGCATGTCCTCCATGTTGCCCGGGGAGACAATGGCCAGATCCCCGGGACCTGCGTCAGGAAATGTGTAGCTGGAAGGCTTTGTCATGGCGCCGGCGTAGAAGCCGGTAATCTGATTGTTGTCCTGGTCCGTGGTGATATAGCACAAGGATGTGAACAGGTTTTCATCCACGCTAATGCCGTCGAGACTGAGGCCAAGTGTTTTCAGATGCTTTGCGTAGTCGTCGAAGTCGCGTCCTGCAGAGCTGAGGATAAGGGGTTTTTCCCCCATGAGCGTCAGGGTGTAGGCAATGTTTCCGGCGCAGCCGCCCCGGCGCACCACCATATCCTTCACCATGAAGCAGACGTTTAGAATGTGCAGTTTTTCTGGAAGAATGTGATCCATGAAGCGGCCGTCAAAATTCATGATGCGATCAAAGGCC